>JALFJX010000027.1 GCA_022775905.1 Methanobrevibacter sp. | reverse complement strand
GCTATTTCATCCATCCAAAAAGAAAAATGTACTTCCATTTATGGGGTACCTACAATGTTCATTGGTATGATGAATCACCCAATGTTTGAAATGTTTGATATGTCATCATTACGTACTGGTATTATGGCAGGTTCCACTTGTCCTGTTGAAACCATGAAAGATGCAATCGAAAAAATGAACATGAAAGAAATTACCAGTGTATATGGACTTACTGAAGCAGCACCTGGTTTTACACAAACTAATGCTGCAGATTCATTTGAGAAAAAAATCAATACTGTTGGACGTAAATTCCCAAACATTGAAGTAAAAATTGTAGATCCTGAAACTGGTGAAGAAGTGGGTGTTGGAGAAACCGGTGAGATTATGTGCAGAGGTTTCAATGTTATGAAAGGATATTATAACATGCCTGAAAAAACTGCTGAAACAATTGAACCAGATGGATGGTTACACTCCGGAGATCTCGCAACAATTGATGAAGATGGATATTATTCCATTGTAGGCCGTATCAAAGATATGATTATCAGAGGTGGGGAAAATATCTATCCACGTGAAATTGAAGAGTTTTTATTCACTCATGAATGTGTACAGGACGTTCAAGTTGCTGGTATTCCTGATGAAAAATACGGTGAAATTGTTGGAGCATTTATTATTAAAGAACCTGGCTTTGAGGATATTACTGAAGCAGATATTCGTGACTTCTGTATTGGATCTATTGCAAGATACAAAGTACCTAAATACGTATTCTTTGTTGATGAATTCCCACTCACAACCAGTGGTAAAATCCAAAAATACAAATTAGGTGACTTAGGTCTTGAATTATTAGACCAAAGACGTGAAAGAGGAGAATTATAACTCCTCAAAAATTACTTTTTTTATTTTATTTCAAAATTTATTTTTTAACACTATTTTTCAAAATTATTGCAAAAAATCGAAATCTTTATATATTAATTGAAATTAATATATTTATACATTTTAAAAATTGATATAAGTTAACCACACCATTATATCGAAATTGTAATTTGACTCTATACGAATTTATTATCTTAAAAGAGGTTGATAATAATGTTCCAAGTTGCAAAAATTCACTATTCCTGGAGTATAGTGTTCTTTTAACTATTATTTGTTATTTGATTTAGTTAGGTAACTTTTCATTGATTAAATTGACCAGTAGCTGTTTAGAAATTGTTTATTCATTTCTTCATTCACTTAGTTCATATATCATTTCTTTCACCTTTGCTTCCTATATGTTCTAAACAGCTACTTTATTTTCATAACTTTCATAACCATTCACCATTTTAGAGGTAGAAAATGCAAATTACAAGAAAAATCAAAATAGACATTAAAAAAACTGTTGAAAACTCTGTTGGTAAAAATGATGATTTTCATTTCTTTGTTGATGAATTAACATAAGAAAATTATATGCCTACTTATGTTGGCATGGCTGATGAAAAATATTCATTTGAAGAGATGAATGATGAATTTTTTAAATTTTTATATGATAAAGCTTCACAAGATGGAATTTACATAAGATTAATTTATGCATCATGTATGTGTTCATCAAATTTAAATGCTATTTTTGAATTGGAATTCAATGGATTTCGTGAAACTTTTGAAACTGATGATTTTGGTAATATTTTGGAATTCGAATTTGCTGACTTTGGAGTTAAAGTCAAAGGAGATGAAATAACATTGGGAACAACTGTTGAAGGGGGTTGTCATCATACTCCATACTTTGCAGAATTTGGATCGACTAAGGGTAACAAAGAGTTTCTGTCTCTTGATAATCCTTTAAATCAATATATTATTTCAATCATGGAGAAAATGATTTTTGAAGAGTGATAACTTTTTGTTTATGATTTTTGAGGTTTGAATGAGATTTAATTCACATAGGTTTAATGAAGAAATTGTTGATTTCTTAAGTGTTGAAACACTTGAGGCAATTGATTATGGTATCTTAAATTTGTCAAATATTGAAGATTTGGATTTAAAGGAAGTATTTTACTTTTTTGAAGAACTGCTTACTTTGGAATTAAAGGTAAACTATTTTGAAAACAATACTGGGATTTTTAGAGTTCAATATTCTGATGGTATATTTTACTATAGGGAATTTGGACATGTAATTAAAGCTAATTCATTAAATGATTTGAAAGAACTGGTTTTAAGAGATAATCGAATTTGGTATGTGTTTGATGAATATTTGGCTGAAAAATTGCTTGATTATAATGGTTACTAAACCATTACTTTTTTTAGGGGGGGAATTTTATGAATTTGGAAGATTATGCAAGAATTAACAGAATTTTAGGATATTATTCACGTGTGCCTGGAATTAAGATATTTAATTTAAATAATGAAAGAATTGTTTTTGAATCATTTAAAAAGGATATTGAATTGTTTAATTCCACAGGTGGATTTAATGAAGTGGAAAGGGTATTGGTTTACAGAGATTTTGTTGCAATACAACTCAAGGATAATAGTACTCCTGTGGTATATTATTTTGCAAATGATTTTTGCAATCTAAAAAATACAATTGGTGATTTTAAAAGCATTTGTGATGAATCTCATGTTCGATTTGAAGAAATGGATATTAATTTGATTTAGTAATTTCATGTGTTTAATAAGATTAAAATTGTTTATTTGATTAATTTTTCCACTTATTTTTTCATTTTAATTAAAAATTTAACATTATTCTAATAAATTAATGTTGTAAAATTTATTTTACTTTTTTTTGTTCAATATTTAATTATTAAATTAATTTAATTTATTAGTTATATGAAATAATTATTATAACTTATTTAGAAATGTATATATATAATCATAAAATAGATTTATTTATTGTAAAAGGTTTTGGTTATCTAATTCTCTCTATATCAATAAATTAGTAAAGTACACCACACCATTTAACTAATGTCTTTTATGTATGAAATCTAGAAGTTTTCTAGTGGTATAATAAATTTGATTTATTATATGTGTATGTGAAAAATTGTATATCTAGGAGGAATATGTATTAAGAGAAATATAATTAATAGTTTATTAATTATTTTTACTTTATTCTTATGTATGTCCTTAGTTGGTGCTGCTTGTGCAGCAGAAGATGTTAGTTTAAACAATGATGCTACAAATGGTATTGATGATGTTTTAGGTACTACTTCAGATTCATCTGATGTGGCTTCAGTAAATGAAGGTAGTTTATTGGATAATTCTCAAACTGGTGATATCTTAAGTACAACCCATGATCTTTCAGGATCAACATTTGATGATATTCAAAGATATTTGAATAATAATGTTGCTGAAGTAAAGTTTATTCTGGGGATCTTGATAAAATGATTGATGTTTATGATTATAAAGATCCTAAAACTGGAAAAATTTTAAAAATACAGGTTTTATTCACTAAAAGAATTATTAATGGTAAACAATTCTATTTAGGGGGAATCAAGGATTTAACTGATGAGTACAATACTCGTGCTGATAACGCAATTTTTGATAAGATTGTATCTAAAATGAATATGCAATTCGAAACAGGTAATTATGTAGTTAGTCCTGAAAGGGGAACCATGTTCACTAAAGAAGCGGAAAAAGTAGCTAATCTCCATTACTGTAAGGATTATGTTTCTGAATTGGGATTCCATAAAGATTTCAATGGTGTCAGTGAAGAAGAGATTATGAAAGAATTCAATTCAAGAGTTCTTGATGATGGAACATATGAAAAGTTATATAATAAAGTTCTTTCAGATGAATTGGATAAAATGGATTATACTTTTGATTATCAATATGATGATAACGATATCCGTAGATTGCATTTCATTCTTCAAAAAGATATTATTGATGGTGAAGTTTACTTTGTTGCTGGAAATCAGGATATTACAACAGATGTAAAAAGGGAAGAGAAATTAATAAAACAGAATGAATCCTTAAAATTATTATCTTCTGTTGTAGAAGATATTCTGGAGTCTACATCTCTTGCTATTCATTATATGGATGCTGATGGTAAGTATTATTGGTCTCCTGAAACTTATAAACTCATTGATCGTGGACCAAGGAAAGGGGATGAGGATACAAACATATTCATTCCATTAATGGACTATGATGATCACATTAAAATAGAAAATATGTTGAATAACATAGAAGATGATGAGTTTATAATTGATGATTTTGTATTAACTACTGAATCAGGAAAGACTAAGTTCATAAGGGCTACTGCAAGGAATATTTATGATGATGGCAATTTCCTTCGTCTTAACATGTCTGCTCAGGATATTACAAAAGAAAAAGAATATACCAATAATTTAATCAAAACAGATCATGAAAAAACTGTTTTACTTCAGGAGGTTCATCATCGTGTGAGAAATAATCTTCAAATAATTATGAGTTTCATTAATTTGGAGAAAAGATTCCATAAGGTGAATATGAAAAAATTATTGATATTACAGAAAGACGTATTGGATCACTTGCTTTAATTCATGAGAGAATTTATAAAGATGAAAACATGAACAATATGAATGTTCCAATATTCTTAGAAGATTTGGATAAACAGTTGTATAATAGATCATTAGTTGATGGAATTAATTTTATTCGTGAAATTGATGATTAATTTCACTTTATTAATGTTATAACTCCATTATCTTTGATTATCAATGAATTGACAGTAAATACATTTAATTATGCATTTGATGATAATTCGATCAATAAAACTATTTATAAATCATTAAAATTAATTGAAAAAGATGGTGAGATGTTCTGTTGCTTTGAATACAATGATAATGGTATTGGTGTGGATGATAATACTGCTTTAAAATCTAAAGGATTAGGTTGGCAAATAATCACTTCACTTATTAGTCAAATGGATGCTGAATATGAAATAATAAATGAGAATGGTTTGGGAGTTGTTTTAACATTTCCCATTAAATAATTGAAATAAAGATGGTTAGTTATGAATGAAAAGATTTTAGTTGTTGAGGATGAAGCAATTACTGCTTTGGATTTAAAATTTATTCTAATGGGATTAGGATATGATGTTGTTGATGTTGTGGATAATGGTCAAGATGCTATTGACTCAGCAAAGGAGTTATCTCCAGATTTAGTTATTATGGATATTAAATTAAAAGGGGAAATTAATGGTATTGTTGCAGCAGAGGAGATTTCAAAGTTTAACATTCCGATTATTTTTGCTTCTGCTAACACCGATGAAGGTACTAAAGAAAAGGTTTTAGAAAATTCTTCTTTCGTTGGTTTTATACCTAAACCATTTGGAGAAGAAGTTATTGAAGAATATATTGGTAATGCATTTGATAAAATTAATAATTCATAATATTCTTCATTCATTTTTTCCATTCAAGAATATTTCCAAAATAATCTATCATTTGTATAATGTATATGTGTAGTAATAACTATTACACTTTTTTTATTTTAATTAAAAATCTACTTTTTTTAATTAATCGTTATATATTACGTATCATATAATTATTAAATGATGAAATATAGAATTTATGGTTTAATTTTAATTCATATTTTTATGTGTTTCCACAGTTAATGCCTCAGATAATGTTACTGATGATGTTGTAAATAGTGTTGATGATAATTCATTAGAACATGTTGAGGTTTTATCAACTGATACTGATGATGTTTTTGACAAGTGATTCTGTTCATGTAAAAACTTTCAGTGAATTTGAGAATGCTGTTGAAAATGTTGGTGGAACAATAGATGTGGATAAATGATATTACATTGGATAATGTAATTTATATTAAAAATGAGGGAACTATCATCAATGGTAATGGTCATACTGTTGATGCAGGGAATAAGAATAGGATATTCTGTTTCCAAGCAAAAAATATTGTTCTTAAAAATATGAAATTAATCAATGCAGATCCTGAGATTGTTAGAACCTGGTCTGGTGGAGCTGTTCACTGGGAATCCGGTGTAGATAATTGTCAAATAATAAACTGTACATTTGAAAACGATCAGGTAAGTTTAGGTTATGGTGGAGCAATCTGGTGTGCTGCTAATAATGGTTCTGTAATAAATTGTACTTTTACTAATTGTATTGCAGATAGACTTAATGGATATTACGGTGGAACTGGAGGTGCAGTATATGTTGATTCAGCTGCAGATAGTTTTTATATAGTTAATTCTACTTTCAATTCAAATTATGCAATTGAATATGCTGGAGCTATTGATTGGAAAAGGTAATAATGGTAAATTAATTAACTCCACTTTCACTAATAATAATGTGAAACTTAATGTTAGAGAAACAGATGATGGGTATTTCTGTTGGTGCTGTTTCTTTTAGAGGTTCAAATGGATTAATTTCCAGATGTAATTTTACAGGTAATAAGGCAAAGTGGTAAAACAATTCCAAAAAGCAAAAGGATTAAAAATAACTGGTGAAGTTGACGAAAAAACAGCTAAAAAACTAAAAATAATATAGGATATGTTAATTACATATCTTTTTCTTCTTTTTTTATAAAATAAACAGAACTATAAAAATTTATATTTCTTTAAAATATAGTTATAATCATGAAGTTTTCAGGATTTATGAACGTATATCAATTGGATGATATGAGCTGGGAATATCAGTTTGGGGATAAATCAATTAAAGCTCAAACATTGAAAGAATTGGAAGTACTTGTTAGTCTTTATGGTCTGAAATGGAGAGTTTTGGATAATAATCTAGCAGAAAAATCTCTTGAAATAGACAAGAATAATGTTACTGGTTTTTTAAATGTCTATAAAAAAGATGATTTCTGGCATTATCGTGGATCTGATTTAAAATCCCACAGTCTTGAAGTGTTAAAGAAAAAAGTTTTAAGTGAAAATCTTGAGTGGAGAGAAACAGATAATGAACTTGCCTATAAAAACTGGAAACTGGATTTGAGAAAATTTAAAAAATAATAAATTTTAATTATTTTAATTGACAATTACTAATTATGAGCGTTTTTGTTCCAGGCCATGTTACTGGTTTTTTTAATATTGAAAATCATGAATCCAAATTGAAAAATGGTTCATGTGGAGTAGGATTTTTACTCACAAAAGGTGTTAAAACCACAATAATAGATTCAGATAGATTTGAATATGAAGTTAATCTTGGTGATGACACTATAATTCGTGAAGTTTTAGGTATTCTGAATTTAAATGATACTAATTTTAAAATTATTCAAGATATTCAACTTCCAATAGGTGCGGGATTTGGAACATCTGCTGCTTCAGCATTAAGTTTAACACTTGCTTTAAACGATTTTTTAAATTTAGGATATTCCAATGAATTGTGCGGTCAAATTGCACATATGGCTGAAGTCAATTTAGGTGCTGGTTTAGGTGATGTGATAGCACAAACAGGTAATGGTTTGGTTTTAAGAACAAAACCAGGTGCACCGGGAATTGGTGAAATCAAATCATTTAATCATGATGTCTATATTGCATACAAAACTTTTGGTCCAATTGAGACATCTGAAATAATAACTGATCCAAATCATAAAAAAATTATTTCAGAAGTTGCCTTGAAATATCTTGAATTATTTGAAGAGGAGCCTACTTTGGATAATTTCTTGGAGTTTTCAAATAAATTTTCACGGGAAACCAACCTGATGTCTGATGAAGTGAAAAAACAAATTGAGTATTTTGAATCAATGGATGATATTTTGGGTAGTTCAATGGCTATGCTTGGAAATACTGTATTTGCATTATCATATAATGAAGATGTTTTCAAAACATTAAATATTGAAGAATTACATGTAGATAAACTAAACAACAATGGTATAATTTATGATTAAACTTAGCTATGATGTTAAAAATTATAGAAATCAAATCTTGGATTTAACCCAAAATGGCGATACAATCATAGAACTTGGATGCCATGTCGGAAATACAACAAGAATTCTATTGGATAACTTCAAAGATTCACAGATTATTGCTTTGGATAATTCTCCTGAGGCAATATCTAAAATGAATGAACTGGCTAATGATAATCTGGAATTCATTAATGCTGATGTGCGTCTTCATGAAACATTGCTTGAAGTTTTTAAGAAAATTCAAAAATGTGATATATTGTCTATTGATTTAGGTGGAGGATATCATCCGGATACTGTTTTTAAGGTATTTTATATTTGGTCATCAACATTCAAACCAAAACATACTTTTATTAGGAATAGAGGTATTTTGGAGTTCTTTAACTCATCAGTTAGTAGCGGTGAGGATTATATGTCATGTGAAGGTTATCTTGATTCCTATCATGATTCAGGAATTCCACCACAAATCAAGGAATTTGAATTATGGACTCCTTCTATTAAAAAATAATGGGATTATAAACTTTACACTTTAATCTAGTTAAATATCATGTTTAAATAATTCATAGTGTAAATATTTATTTTTATTCATTTTTTACAAATAAAATTTAATATTTTATTCAAAAAGAGTCATTTAATTGTATATTATTGTACAATTAATATTTATATACTTTAATAAAGATATATACTATTCATAACTATAAAGAGGTTATAATAATGATAGGTAAAAAGATTCGTTTAGAAAGAATCATCAATAGAAATACTGGTAGAACTGTTATCGCACCTATGGATCACGGTGTATCTAGCGGTCCAATTCCAGGTATTATTGATATAGATAAAACAGTAGAAGAAATCTCTCAAGGTGGAGCAGATGCAATCTTAATGCACAAAGGTATTGTACAACAAGGACACCGTGGTTACGGTAAAGATATTGGTTTAATCGTACACTTGTCTGCAAGTACTTCACTTGCACCAGACCCAAACGATAAAGTAACCGTAACAAGCGTAGAAAAAGCAATCCAACTTGGTGCTGACGCTGTATCTATCCATGTAAACCTTGGAAGTGAAACAGAAAGTCAAATGTTACAAGAATTAGGTGAAGTTGCTGAAACTTGTGCATACTGGGGAATGCCTCTTCTTGCAATGATGTACCCAAGAGGACAAAAAGTAGACAATGAACATGATGTAGAATTCGTAAAACATGCTGCACGTGTAGGTTCTGAACTTGGAGTAGATATTGTAAAAACTAATTATACTGGAGATCCAGATTCCTTCAAAGAAGTTGTTGAAGGTGCAATTGTACCTGTAGTTATTGCAGGCGGTCCAAAAGTAGAAACCGATGAAGAGTTATTACAAATGGTAAAAGATTCTCTTGATGTTGGTGGAGCAGGTGTTGCATTCGGACGTAATTTGTTCCAATCTGAAAACCCTGGTAAAATCACAAGAGCTATTTCCGAAGTTGTTCACAACGATTTAGAAGTTGACGAAGCTTTAAAATTCTTAAAATAGGTGTATTAAAATGCAAAACAAATTCGCTTGGATAAGCACTCCTGATGAATTATGGGAAGATAAAAAAGAAATGATTACTACTGCAATGGAATCTGGAATTGACCATGTTTTGGACTTTGATGACATTGAAGAAATCAGAAAACTCGGTAATGTAAAAATCATTGCAAACACTGATGATGCAGACATTTATCTCGTAGGTATTAACGGTGAAGGAGATGGCTTTGTTGAATTAAATGATGATTTCACTGATTCAACTGATATTGCTAATGCAAAAAAAGCAAAAAGCGAAGGGAAAACTGTATGTGCCTATATAAAAATCACTGATAAAGCTCATGAACAATTAGCTGTAAAATTAGGTTCTATTGTTGATTACATTATCTTGATTGGTACTGACTGGACAATTATTCCACTTGAAAACATTATTGCTGATTTACAAAAATTTGATGTAGAAATTATCGCAGCAGTCCGTGATGTAGATGGTGCTCGTGTTGCACTTGAAACATTGGAACATGGAACTGATGGAGTAATATTTGAAGCAAATGACTTCAATAACATTAAAAAAATTGCACAAAACGTTGTTGAAGCATCACAAGTCAAATATGAACTAAAATTAGCTACTGTAACTAAAGTAAAACCATTAGGTTCAGGCGATAGAGTATGTGTGGACACAACTGACATGATGAAACCTGGCGAAGGTATGTTAATTGGTTCTTACTCTAAATCAATGTTTTTAGTCCATTCAGAATCACTGGAAAGTGAATATGTAGCTTCAAGACCATTTAGAGTAAATGCAGGTCCAGTTCAAGCATATGTGATGGTTCCTGGAAATAAAACTAGGTATTTGGCTGAACTTGTAGCTGGTGATGAAGTATTGATTGTCAATACTGAAGGTGAAACCAGAACTGCATATGTCGGAAGAAGCAAAATCGAAAGAAGACCTTTGTTATTGCTTGAAGCAGAATATGAAGGTAAAACTATCAGAACACTCTTGCAAAATGCAGAAACTATTAGAATAGTTGATGAAAACAATGATCCATTATCAGTAGCTGATGTTAAACCTGGTGATAAAGTTAAAGTCTATATTGAGACCAACGCACGTCACTTTGGGATAGCTATTGATGAAACAATTATTGAACAATGAGGTTATAATATGTCACAGATACGAGCATTCTTGGCTATAGATTTGGATGATGATTTAAAACCAAAAATTAATAAGGTAATTAAACAATTTAAACAAATTGATACTAATATAAAGTATGTCGAATTATTGAATCTCCATTTGACCTTGAAATTCTTTGGAGAAATCGATACTGAAGGTTTGAAATTATTAGAAAGCAAAATAGCAAATGTTGTATCTGAATTTAAACCTTTTAATGTAAAAATTAAAGGTTGCGGTGCATTTCCAAATAATAATCACATAAAAGTGATTTGGGTGGGAATTGATGAGGATTCAATTATCAAGGAATTGCATGACAAACTTGACAGCGAGTTTGTTAAATTAGGTTTTGATAAAGATAAACGATTCTCAACACACTTGACTATTGGACGTATGAAATCCGCTAAAAACAAAAATCAAGTTAAATCAGCTATTGAAGAATTTAGTAATATTGAAATTGGTGAGATGACAGTTGCAAACATTACTTTAAAGAAATCTACCTTAACTCCTTCTGGACCAATTTATGAAGATTTAAAAGTATTTGAATTGTGATTTCATGGATTATAGTTTAATATTAAAAGATATAAAACCAACTCCTGTTGAAACAAAAGAAATTGATAACGTTTCATCAAGGATAATTACTTTTTTACAATTATTATGTGATGAAAGCGACATTGGTGCTAAAGTTAATTTGGTAGGTTCTGTTGCTAAGCACACAGTTCTTAAGGGCAAATCTGATATTGATATTTTTATAGCATTTCCACTGGATACTGATAAGAAATTTTTAAAGGAAATTGGCCTTGATTTGGCTCACAAATGCTGCGAAGAATTTAAAAGTATTCCTGAGCATCATTTTGCATCACATCCTTATGTAACCACTCATATTGAAGGATGTGAAGTTGATATCGTTCCATGTTATGCAATTGAAGATGGAAGTCAACTCAAGTCTGCAGTTGATAGGACAATTCTCCATACTCGTTTTGTTAAGGCTAACTTAAAAGAAGGTCAGGAAGACGAAGTTTTACTCCTCAAACGTTTCATGGCAATGACTGGGACATATGGGTCTGAATTTAAGGTTGGTGGTTTTGCAGGTTATCTTTGCGAATTGCTAATTATTCATTATGGAACTTTTGAAAACACTTTAAAAGAAGCTATCAAATGGCAATATGGTCATAGCATTGATTTAATGAATTATGGAACTTCCAAATTGTTCAATGATCCGTTGATTGTCATTGATCCAACAGATATGAACCGTAATGTTGGGGCTGCTCTTAGACTTAATAAGTTGTCTGAATTTATTCAATCTGCACGCAATTATATATTTTCAGATAATAAAAAAGACTATTTTTATCCATTAACCAGAAATTTAAATAAAGATGATTTAATTGAGGAATTCAATAGAAGAAACAGTGATATAATAGCTATTAAATTTAATATTCCGGATATCCCTCTTGATACTCTTCATCCTCAGCTTAAAAAGACAACTGAAGCTCTTGAACGCAAATTAAATGACGATGAATTCAATGTTTTTAAGGCAGACTATTGGAGTGATGAACTTTTAACATGTGTAATATTACTGGAAATGGCGTCATCAACTTTAAATGATGTTAAAGTTAATGTAGGTCCTAAAGTATTTTTCAATAAGGCATGTGAAAATTTTGTCAAAAAGTATGGCCGTGAAAACTGTTATATTCAGGATGATTTCTTGGTTCACATGCAAAAAAGAGATTTCAATAATGCTGTAGGCTTAATTGAGCATATTTTTACTCAGGAACATATTGGACTTATTAAAGTTGGTAAAAACCTTAAAAAGAACATTATTAACACTTATGAATTCATTGAACTCAAAGATATTGCAAGTGATGAATTTTTAGATGATTTTATCCATCCTGGACAGCACATTATAAGATGATTCTATGAACGATAACAAAACTGAAGATATTGATTTAATTGTAAACCATCCAAAAAAGGCAATTAATAAGTTAGCATTACCTATCATTATAAGTAACTTATTTTTAATGCTTAACAATATTATTGATGGTATTTGGGTTTCAGGTTTAGGTCCTGGACCTCTTGCTGCTGTTGGATTCATGACTCCATTGTTTTTAGCGATGGTTGGGCTTGCAAACGGTTTGGGTGCTGGTTCAAATAGTCTAATTGCAAGGTGTATTGGTGCTGAGGATTATCATGGTGCTGGAAACAGTGCAATTCATTCCATAATGCTAAGTATTATTGTAACTATCATTGCAACAATCGTTATTTTGATAATATTAAAACCATTGTTATTGATGATTGGTGCAGGAGATGTTATTGATGCATCAATGGCATATGGTAGTATTGTTATTTTAGGTATATTTTCAATATTTTTGCCTGCAATGATGTCTGCTATATTCAGATCACAGGGTGAAATCAAACGTGCATCATATCCATTAATGTTTACCGGTATCATAAATATGATTTTAGATCCTATTTTCATTTATGTACTCAATTGGGGTGTTGCAGGAGCAGCACTTGCTACTGTTATTGCCGGAACAATTCCAATGCTTTTGATGATATATTGGATGTTTGTAAAAAGGGATAGCTTTTTAGAAGTGAAAATGAGTGAATATAAGACCAATCTAACCATATATAAGGATATTTTGATTGTAGGTATTCCTGCCAGTTTGGAACAGTTCATTATATCTTTTGTTTCAATATTAATGAACTACTGGTTGACTTTATTGTCTGGTACAATCGCAGTTGCAGCATATACTGCTACATGGAGATTGATTGCTTTGGGAATATCTCCATCATTAGGTATTGGTATTGCAGCACTGACTGTAGGTGGTGCAGCTTATGGTGCTAAAAACTATGAAAATCTAAAAACTGCACTTACTTATGGTGCTAAATTAGGGTTGATTGCATCAACTATTATCTGTGCATGTTTGTTTATATTTGCAGAACCTTTATCATTTATATTCTCATATTCCGCAGACAGTTCAGTTTTAGGGCCAAGACTTGTTGAGGCATTACGTATATTAAGTTTCTTCTTGTTGCTTATGCCTTTGGGTGTACTTGCAGGAAACATATTCCAATCAATGGGTAAAGGCGGATTGTCATTATTATTAACAGTTTTAAGATCATTTATTCTGGAAATACTATTTGCAGCATTGTTTGCATTTGGTTTCCACATGTTAGATGTTGGAATTTACGCAGGTATTGTTTGTGGAATGGCTGTCGGTTCTGTTATTGGATACATATATGTTAATTACTATTTAAGAAAACACAGGGATTATTTTAATTAATCTCTACTTTTTTATAATTTTTATCATTCTATTTTTTTGTATATATATTTTTTACAAAAAATGTTATTTTACTTATTTTTTTAGACTTTATTTGAATTTATTTGAACAAAAATAAAGTTTCAATATAAATAAATTAGAAACTTTTATAATATATTTTTTTCATATTATTAATCATGTCTGAGATTATAAAGTTGACTGCAGATGTTGATGTCGATGAATACTTTGAGAAGTATGTTGATTTTGAAAAATTTTCAAAACTCTGCATTGATGAACAGGAGAAAGTAGGATATAACTGGAATTATCCTCCATATGACTTTGATGTAGATGAATTCTGGAAATCATATAACAAACTTAAGATTATTGCTTTTAAAATTGAATTTTCCCAAGAAGAACTTGATCATACTTTTGAAGAGCAAGAATTGGAGTTTATTTTAAAAAGATTTGAACGTGTAAAAGGCAGATTAATGAATGACATTTATGTGCTTGAAAATGAAGATGCTCTAGGTTTGTATATGGGTAAATGTAATCTTTGTATGAGATGTACAAGGGAATTTGGAATGCCTTGTAAAATGCCTGTAAAAATGAGATATGCAATTGAAGGATTAGGTGCTGATGTAGATAAAACTATTGAAGACTTATTTGGGTATAAAATACTTTATGCTCATGATGGTAAGCTACCTGAATATTTAATATTTGTTGGTGGATTACTTTATGATAAAAAATAGGTGATAATATGATTGTTAGTATAATTGGAGGAACTGGACCTCAGGGACTTGGAATTGCTAAAAGATTAGCAATTGAAGGCGTTGAAGTTATCGTTGGTTCCAGAAAAGAAGAAAAAGCATTAGATATAGTTGCAAATACTAAAGAAGAATTGGCTGATTATGACTTAAACATGACTGGTATGGCAAATGAAGATGCTGCAAAAGCAGGCAATGTATTAATTATCACCGTCCCATTAGTTGCTCAAAAACCTACTATTGAAGGAATCAAAGAATTCTGTAAAGATAAAATTGTCATGGATGCAACTGTACCTCTTGAAACAGCTATTGGTGGAAAACCATCCAGATTTATTGATTTGATGGAAGGATCTGCTGCTGAAAGAACTGCCTCCATTTTAGAAGGAACTGGTGCAAAAGTAATCTGTGCATTCTGTAACATCTCAAACTCTCACCTTGCAAACATCCCTGAAGACATTGAATGTGACTGCTTAATTGCAGGTGACGATAATGAGTCTAAAGTAATTGCAGCTGAAATCATCGATAAAATACCTGGAATCAAAACAGTTGATTGTGGTATTTTAGAAAAAGCAAGAATTATCGAAAAAATAACTCCATTGTTAATAGGATTAAATATCAAATACAAATCCCACTATGGTGGTTTAAGAATTACCGGAATTCCTGCACTCGATAAAGAATAACTGGTTAATATGAATTCATTTGAGGAATTATTGGGTAAAAATATTTCTGATATTCCTTTAAATGATTCATTTTCTTTTTTTATAGCTCCTTTGGAGTATTATACTAAACATTGTGGCAAAAGATATCCTGCATCTAAATTTAAACTTGCCGATATTGACTATTTTAATTTGATTTCTTTTTCTGAATTATTTAAATATGAATCAATTTTAATCATCTGGTATAAAGATGGGATTATAACAGATTTGGAATTCTATTATCTAAGCAATGACTTTGATGTATTGTTTAATGATTATTACTATATTAAAAAAGCCATTGATTCAGATGAATTGCATAAATTGACTGAAGGGGATACTCAATATTTGGGCGCTTCGCGATTAAATGAAAAAGTTTCTCAACCAAATTCTGATAGATTGGTTAATAGAAGGGAATTCGTCTTGAAAAAGAAATATTTGCAAAAAATTATTGATGAAATGGATTTTAAGTGTAGAATTTAGGTGTGATTATGGATAAAATTACTAAAATAATTAATGATGTAACTGATGAAAATCAAAAAGATGTTGATTGGACTGAAGTTTGGAGCAGTAAATATCCAATATTAACTAAATATCAAAAGGAAGTGGATATTGAATCATATGCAAAAAGAATCAGACAAATGCTTGATGAATTGCAGGATAATTATGATTATTCACAAGAAGACGCAATGTTGGTTTTAAAAGATATTTTGGCGCATGAATATTTGGACAATATAAAAAAATAGAAGTATTAGAATTTATTAAATTCTTTTTGAGCATTTTCATAGAAATATCCAAGTTCACGTCCATTAACAAAAATATGGCTTACAGTAATTGATATGCTCATTTCATATTTTTCGTTAACTTTTCCCCAAGTTATCAAAGGTTGTATTGCCTGACCATTTACAGCACAGTTTGTAATCATATCAAAGTCAACCCAAGGAATGCATGAGAAGTTTGCTATATTTTCAAAATCTCTTCTTTCCATTTCAATAGTGAACCCTTCTTCTTTTCCACTTAATATCTTTCCTGATAGGTTTTTTACATAATCATGCCATTCTAGTATATCAGTAAATTCCTGTGGTGTTTTGACTCTCATTTCTCTATAGATCTTATTTCCTTCATCCATTATTGGACTTACTCCATCAAGAGAATCATGTTCAATAACCTTTCCATCAATTATTCTTCTTTTAAGTTCTGGTACAGAGTTTACAGAATTCATCAGACAGCCGAGACTCATAACAAAAAAGGATTTATCATTTTCATGACACCAATTCCACAATTTTTCAACGTTTATTCTGGCATTCATTGCATATCTTGCGGATAAAAAATTAATAAATGGATTTTCATCTAAATTAAATTCAATTTCTTTCATTGTATAACCTTAATCTTTTTATATTATTCAATTATATATATTATACTGTATAAATCATATGTGGTTTTGATAAAATGAAAGTTGTTATTGTAGGCGGAGGAGCTGGAGGTATGTCCACAGCTTCAAATATTCGTAAACTTGATAAGGATATTGAAATTACAGTAATTACAAGAGATAATAAAGTAGCATATTCTCCATGTGCTATTCCTTACGTATTGTCTGGTGCAATCGAATCTTTTGATGATATTGTAATGAGAACTCCTGATGATTATAAAAATAAAAATATTGATGTTATTGTTGAAGCAGAAGTTACTGCTGTTGATTCTAAAGTTAAAACTGTTACTTACCAAAAAGATGGTGAAGAAACCGTCTTAGATTATGATAAATTGGTTCTTGCAACTGGTGGTAATCCATTTATCCCACCAATGCAAGGTGTTGATTTGGATGGTGTATTCAGAATCCGTAACATTGACGATGGTATGAGAGTACAGGAAGCAATTAAAGATGCAAAAAGTGCAATTGTTACTGGTGCTGGTTTGATTGGTATTGAAATTGCATTTGCACTTAAACAACAAGGTTTAAATGTTATCTTAAGTGAAATGTTACCTCAAATTGTCCCTAGATCTCTTGATAAGGACATGTCTGATATTTTAGTTGAATACCTTGAAATTGAAGGAATTCAAGTTGTATTAGGTAAACCAATTACCAAATTACTTGGTGATGGTAAAGTTGAAAAAGCATGCTTTGGAGATGAAGACTTATACGATGCAGACATGGTTATCATGGCAACTGGTGTTAGAGCTGAATTAGAATTAGCTAAAATGGCAGGTTGTGAAATCGGAAGATGGGCTATTCTTGTAAATGATAGAATGGAAACTTCAGTAGAAGATGTATATGCTGTTGGTGACTGTGTTGAATCTAAAGACTTGATTTTAGGATCAAACACAATTTCCCAATTAGGTACTACTGCTGTACGTGAAGCAAAAACTTTAGCTCGCACAATTTGTGATAAAAAATCTAAATTTAATCCTGTTTTAAACTCAATGGTTTCCAAAGTTGGTAAATTGGAATTCGGTGCAGTTGGATACACAACCAGTTTCGCACAACAAAACAGAATTAGACCTGTTGTACAGAAAGTACAAGCACTCACAAGAGCTCGTTACTATCCAAATGCTAAACCAATGGATATTAAAGTTATTTGTGATGGAAATGGAACTATTATTGGTTGTCAAATCATAGCAGAAGAAAGAGTAGCTGAAAGAATTGATACTATGACTTTAGCTATTACTGAAGGTTTAACCTGCTTTGATTTAAGTAATATGGAATTTGCTTATGCACCACCAGTTTCAATGGTTACTGATCCATTAATCCTTGCTGTAGAAGAAGTAAGTAAAAAATTTCACTAAATTATAATTGGAGATGATATAAAATGGCTGGACACGGACACGGTCATCACGGTCACGGAGGCCAAATGACCCCAGAACAACAAAGACAAATGATAGAACAAGATTTAAGACTTGCTAAAAACTTAGGCCAAATCAAACATAAAATTGTTGTTATGAGTGGAAAAGGTGGGGTAGGAAAATCTACTGTTGCAGCAAACATTGCTGAAACCTTACAAAAATTAGGATTCAAAACCGGTATATTGGATGCTGATATTCACGGTCCAAACATACCTAAAATGTTAGGTGTGGATTTATACGGTGAACAATTCCAAGATTACCAATTCAATGTATTTAAGGAAATCACAGAATCCGGAATGGAAAAAGAAAACTTTGCAAATGATGAAGAAAAATTAGCATTCATCGAAGCTAAAAAAGAAGAATACAAACATTCCATGTTTCCTGTACAAACTCCAAGTGGTCTTAAAGTAATGTCTATGGCATTTTTATTGGATGGTATTGACAGACCAATCATATGGAGAGGACCTCAAAAAACCGGTGCTATTAAACAATTAATCTCTGATGCACATTGGGGATCACTTGATTATTTAATCATTGATAACCCACCTGGAACTGGAGATGAACCATTAACAGTTTTACAAACTATTCCTGATGCAGATGCAGTTATTATGGTAACCACTCCTAACGTTGTATCTCAAGAAGATGTTTTAAAATGTGTAAAAATGGTTGAAATGATGAATATCAAAAACATTGGTCTTATTGAAAACATGGCATACTACATGTGCCCACACTGTGACGAAAAATTACACATTTTCGGTAAAGGCAATGGAGAAGCATTTGCAGAAGAAATGGAAATTACTTACTTAGGTGACTTACCTATTGAAGAAAAAGTTTCTGATGCACCAAATAAAGAAGGAGCAATTTCTGTAATTGATCCTGATGACGAAGTTTCAAAAAGATTTGTTGAAATCGTCAAAGATATTCAAAAAGAGTTTACAAAAGAGTAGAGTTAATAATATAACTTACTCTTGCTATATTTACGATATACCCTAAGAAATTAGGGTCTTCTTTTAATTTTTTAAAATAATCTAATTTTTCTATTATATATTCATTATTTTCAGACATATCATTTAATGAAAAATAATCCATTGCGATGAGATACTCTTTCTCATCAGTGAAAATAGGAACTAAATATTCACCATCATTAGCATAAGGAATTTTTAGTGGTTTTTCATCTTCAACAGATATTATAAATTCTTTATTTTGAATATATTCTTTGATTTCAGCTTCAGTTTTATCAATAGCTTTTTGATTTTGGTTTTCACCATGCATATAAATCATATTGATATGATTTTTTAACTCAGGATGTTTAATTTCTTCTAATTTCATTGTATCATATTTTTATTTTTTATCATTAAATAGTTTATTTTTTGGTATAAATTTCAATGCAGAGGAATTTATACAGTATCTTGGAGACCCTCCGGGACCATCATGAAATAAATGACCTAAATGGGAGTTTGATTTTGCACTTCTAACTTCAATGCGTGTTGTTCCATATGAAAAGTCTCTATTTTTTGTAATTACTTCATCAGATATTGGTTTTGAAAATGCTGGCCAACCGCATCCTGAGTCAAATTTATCTTCTGAAGAAAAGAGAACTTCTCCATTTACTACATCTACATATACACCTTCTTCAAAAAAGTTATCATATTTACCACTGTATGGTGGTTCTGTCATAGCAAGCTGTGTTATTTCATACTCTTTTTTAGTTAGGTGGTCAAATTCTTTATCCTCTATTAAATTTAAATCAACATGGCAGTATCCATGTGGATTTTTTTCAAGATATTTTTGATGATACTCTTCAGCAGGATAAAAACAAAGGATCTGTGATTTCTCAATTGCAATTCTTTTGTTTGTCTCTTTTTGTTTTGTTTTTAAAAAATTGATAACAATCTCTTTTTGAAAATGTTCCTGCCAATAGATTCCTGTACGATATTGGGTTCCTATATCTGCACCTTGACGATTTTTGGTGAAGGGATCAATTATGTTATAGAAATTTTCTAAAATTTCCTCTAGGGATATTATTTCTGGATTGTATGTTACTTTTACAGTTTCGGCATGCCCTGTTTTTCCAGAGCAAACCTTTTCATAAGTTGGTGCTAAGTCCATACCGTTGGCATATCCTACCTCTGTTTGATTCACTCCTTTTAATCTGGAAATAAATGCTTCAACACCCCAAAAGCATCCTCCTGCTAGATAAATAACTTTTTGTATTGTGAACATAATTATAATTTTTATTTTCAAACATAAAATATTTTTATCATGTAATTCATAACTATTATTAGAATTGGAGGAAATCCTATGTTTTATAGTACAATTATGAAAATTGATTCAATTGATAGATTAAGAGATATTAGGGATGCATTACTTGTTGAACAAGGTATTAACCCTACTCGTCAAGGTGAACAAGCAATTAAAGTCGTTGTTGAAAGAATTGACGAAATTCAATCTACTTTAGATAAATCTGCAACTAAAAACAGAAACAGATAAGTGATTCCTGTGATAAGACGTGTAACAAGTGGCAGACGATTACTTAGAAAAAGGATGTATAAGGCACCGCATAAGCGTAATAAGAATGCTACTTATCATCGTGAAAATAAAAGTCTCGCTAAACCCCATCAAAATAAGTTTAAAGACATGAATGGTCCTAACATAAAACGTAAAAGAAGACCTAAACGTGAAGCTATTGATGGATTTAAGATGTCTTATAGATATAAATATTACAATAATGATATTGTAGAAGAAGATTCAGATGAAAAATCTGAATAGTCTCAAACTGCATCCCATGAGTGGTGTGTTAACCAATTGGGGATTATTTTACTTTTATGTTGTAAAAGATAAATAATCTCTTTTTAATTCTTTTTTTTTAATTTAATATACTTTAAATAATTCTTATTAAATTACATATATGTTTTTTTTTCAAATAATAATTAAATATTGGAATTATTCGTATTGATTTAATCATTTACTGATTGTTTCTTCTTTATTTTTATGTTCTACATTGCTGAAAAAGTGTTTTTCCATTAGTAAAATGTTATTTTTTGTACAATGTAATATTTTTTTGTCAATAATGTTTATATACTACTATTAATATATAATTAGTCGGAAGGAATATTCCTTCCGATAATGTATTTAATTAAATTCATTTAATCAAAGGTTTTCCACTTTTGGTATTATTCAAAATAATGGATAATATACTAAAAAAATGATGTGAAAGAATGTCAGCAAACGATAAAAAATTAGACCAAATTATTAAAACAATAGAAGCAAACGATATAAAATTCCTAAAATTGGAATTAGTAGATATACATGGATTACCAAAAAGTATGGCAGTACCACTTAAAAAAGCTGATGATGTTGAAGACATTGTAAATGATGGATTATTATTTGACGGTTCTTCAATCGCAGGATTAGCTTCAATCAATGACAGTGACTTACTTGCAAAACCGGATATTGATACTTTTTCAACAATTCCATGGAGGCCTGAACAAAAAGGTAGTAGTAGATTCATATGTGATATCTTCACTACAGAAGGAAAACCATATGATGGAGATCCAAGAGGAGTTCTTAAAAAATCATTAGAATTAGCAGAGAAAAAAGGATACCAATACAATATGGGTCCTGAACCAGAATTCTTCATCATAAGAAAAGATGAAAATGGAAATTATGTTCCAGCAGATGAAGCTGAATACTTTGATGTAGAACCATTAGATCAAGGTACTGATATCAGAAGAGAAATTGTATTCGGTTTAGAAAAATTAGATTTCAATGTAGAAGTAAGCCACCACGAAGTGGCAGCAGGACAACATGAAGTTGACTTTAAATACGCAGATGCTTTAAAAACAGCAGATGCAGTTATCACTTTCAAAGAAGCAGTTAAAGCTGTTGTTCACAATTTAGGTTTCAAAGCGACTTTCATGCCAAAACCATTCTTAGGAATTAATGGTAGTGGAATGCATTGTAACCAAAGTTTATTCAAAAACGGAGAAAACATCTTTTATGATCCAGATGCTGAAAACCAAATTTCACAAGAAGCATTATACTTCATAGGAGGATTATTAAAACATGCACAAGCTTTATCAGCTATATTATCTCCAACAGTTAACTCTTACAAACGTTTAGTACCAGGTTATGAAGCACCATGCTACATTGCTTATGGTTTCAAAAACAGATCAACTTTACTTAGAATCCCTGCATCTCGTGGATTAGGTACCAGAATTGAATGCAGATCCGCTGACCCTTCATGTAATCCTTACTTAGCATTTGCAGCATTACTTGAAGCAGGTTTAGATGGTCTTAACAATAAAATTGACCCTGGTGAACCTACTGAAGAAAACTTATTCGCACTTTCTGAAGATGAAATTGCTCAAAAAGGAATTAATAACTTACCAACCAGCTTATGGGAAGCATATCATGCATTAGAAAAAGACGATGTAGTTAAAAACGCTCTTGGTGATAAAGTATTCAATCAATTCTATAACATTAAAAGAGCTGAATGGGATGCTTACAGAATACAAGTATTCGATTATGAAAGAGATGAATATCTAAACGTATAGATTATCCCTATTTGATTTGGCGGTCACTTTGACTGTCAATAATTTTTAATTTTTTTGGAGGTTTTTATTATTAAAAAAATCGAAAAGTGATGAATATATGTATATTAAGGTTAAATCGTTTTTGAAATTTTAGAATTATTATTTAAGGCATATTGTGTAATTTTAGAATTATTAATACTTATTAGACGTATGATGAATTAGAATCAAAATTTTATGATTGTTATTTTATAGGAATGGATCTTAGTGTTATTTGGCATATGATGGATTGAAACTAAGATTTCTTATTTAAAATAAAATAAACCTAAGTTATTGATTGGAATTTGTTTCATTAACTTATACGTGTATTCGCCGATTATTTTTTTGGAGGAAGAAAAATGTGTGGAATCGCAGGTGTAATATACAAAGATAAAAAAAGTTATCCCGTAGGAGATGCATTAACATCAATGCTTGAATCTTTACAACATAGGGGACCAGATTCAGCAGGTTATGCAATCTATGGTAGTTTAAATTTTCCTGAAAATTACTATCAATTAAACATTGAAGTAAGAAGAAGGAGAGGAGCATTAGAGAATTTAAAATCACTATTAACTCAAATAAGTCCAATATTTGAAGATCAATTAATCGAGTCTGTAGGGGACTCAGATGTATATAAATGTAAAATAGCATTGGATGAATATTCTCTTTTAAAACCATGCATAAGAGAAATTGATGAATTAGAGAATGTAAAAGTTATTAATGGTTCACATTCCTTTGAAATGATTAAAGACACTGGAAAAGTAAAAGATATTGCAGAAAGATTTGATGTTCAAAGTAGGATGGGAACTCATGGGATAGGACATACTCGTTTTGCAACAGAAAGTGGCGTAGATCGCTATCATGCACACCCTTACCAAAGCTACATTATACCGGACATTACTGTAGTGCACAATGGACAAATCACTAATTATTGGAAAATTAGAGATTCATTGGAAAGAAAAGGACATGCTTTTGAGTCATTCAATGATACTGAGTGCATT
Organism: Methanobrevibacter sp.; assembly: GCA_022775905.1. Lineage (NCBI taxonomy): Archaea > Methanobacteriati > Methanobacteriota > Methanobacteria > Methanobacteriales > Methanobacteriaceae > Methanobrevibacter > Methanobrevibacter sp. Next base: position 79,086 of record JALFJX010000027.1, on the reverse strand, counting down.
GTTCATTACATGGCAGACAAACTTAATCAAGGTTACAAACTTGAAGAAGCATTAGATCAGGCAGTTATTGATTTGGATGGTCCATTTTCAATATTGGTCGGAACACCTAATGGTATTGGTATTGCAAAAGACAAACTTGGTCTCAGACCAGGTGTGATGGTTGAAACTGATGATATTTTTGCAATAGCTTCTGAAGAAATGGCATTGCATAATGTTACTGATTCTGACAAAATAGAACAAATAGCACCTGGAGAAACAAGAGCTTATACTATCTAATGGGGTTTTATCTATGAAAGAATATGTTATTGATGCAAAAAACATGACTGAGAAAGAATTAAACCGTACTATAAAAGAACAGGCAATCTATCATGATAAACTCATTATTAACAACCCTGACTCCAAACACAATATCTGTGCTGGTTTAACTGAAGATGTTGAAATAGAAATCAATGGTTCTGCAGGTTATTTCGTTGGAACAATGGTTAATGAACCAAGGATACATATCACTGGAAATGCAGGTTGGTTTGCTGGAGATAATATGACCAAAGGAGAATTAATAATTGAAGGTACCGCAGGTGATGGTGCAGGACAGGGAATCTATGGTGGAACTGTAATAGTGAAAGGAAGTGCAGGTTCAAGAACCGGAGAAATCATGAAAGGAGGAACTGTAATAATTGGTGGAAACAGTGGATATATGACAGGACTTCTTATGATGGGGGGAAAACTCATAATCCTTGGTGATGTAACTGATGATGTTGGTGAATCAATCATGAGGGGAACAATATATGTTCTTGGAGATGTAAAAAGCCTGGGAAAAAATGCTGTTATGGAAAAAACCCCTCTTGAAGATCAAGAAGAACTAAAAGAAATTTTAACAAAATATGGTTTTGAACTAACTGATATAGATTATACAAATTTTAAAAAAATCGTTAATATACAATAGGAGCTAAGAAAATGAGTGAACATAAAATAGCTATGGTTGGAACACCATGTGAAATTATGGCTGCATCAAAATTACAACATTATACAGATAGCCCTATTGATATTAAAATTGGACTATTCTGTATGGAGAATTTTTCATACAAATACTTTGGAAATCTCTTGAAAGAGTACGATTTGACAATGAATGATATTGAAAAATTCCAAATCGAAAAAGGATTCGTATTTTTATTATTAAAAACAAAAGAAACAGTTAAAATTTCTTTATCCGAAGCTAAAAGGATGCTTAGAAAAAACTGTAATATCTGTGTTGAATTGACATCAGAAACATCTGACATTTCAATTGGATCCATTGGATCAGAGAAAGGATGGTCAACATTGATAATCAGAACCAAAAAAGGTGAAGACATAGTCAATGGAGCAATAAAACAAAAATTCATTAAATCTAAAGAACTCACTGAATCACAATTCAAATTATTAAACAGAATTGCAGCATCAAAAACAAGCAAAAATCTGGAAACTATTGAAGAAAGAGAATTCATTGCAAGACCTGTGTTATACCAAAGAAACAAATCAGACAAATCCATCAATAAAGAAATCTCAGAATCTAATTTCTTTGATTTGAAAACTAATGTTATTGATATTGGAGCATGTGTTCTCTGTGGAGCATGTGAATATGCATGTCCTGAGGATTTGATAACAATTAATGATACAAAACCAAGAATGGATAGTGAATGTCCTGATGACTGTCATGCATGTTTTGCAGTTTGTCCAAGGACTTTCATACCTGAAGATTTAAGAAACGACAATACAAAAGCTATCGGTAACTTCATAAAAATATTATCAGTTAAATCTTTAAAACACACTAGAGGTCAAGACGGTTCAATTGTTACAACATTACTCGATTATTTATTGACTAATGAGATTATAACAGAAGCTCTCATTGTTGATAAAGAAGATCACTTGGCTTGGAAACCTTATGCAAAAATAACAAATGATATTGATGAAGTTGTTAAATCTGGAGGAACAAAATATTCAGTTTGTCCAGTATTCAAACCATTAAAAAATATTAACGAGGGGGTGAATTAAATGCCATTCACTGTTGAGAGAAAAACAGAAATATGTAAACAGAACAATGATAGGCCAGGCTGCTGCTGGTATTTATGTGATAATCCAAGAAAATCTTCATGTAAAAACTGTTACAGCTGCTATTCAAACTGCCCTCACAATGTATATGAAGTAATCAATGATGAACCTCAACCAATACATCAGGAAAATTGTGTAGGATGTAAAATATGTGAAGAAATGTGTCCAACACATGCAATATACGTTAGACCTCTTGCTGATGAAGGCAGAGGAATATGGTCCAATTCAACAATGGTTGAAATTAAACGTAAAAGTCAAACCGGGTCATATAAATTACGTGGATGTGGATTGACTAGAAAAATCCCAACATTTGATGATTTAAGTATATTACCTGCACAAGTGTCAAGACCTCCAATTGATTCATATAGGGAGCCATGTAACACTTCAGTTGTTCTTGGAGACAGATTTGCAGAAAATCCAATTAAAATAGACACACCTATTATGATTGGAGCAATGTCATTTGGAGCATTAAGTAAAGAAGCAAAAATCGCACTTGCTATTGGAAGTAGTAAAGTGGGATCAATTGCAAACACTGGTGAAGGAGGAATGCTTCCTGAAGAAAGACATTATGCTGATAAATTGATTGCACAGTATGCATCTGGTCGTTTTGGAGTATCTTCAAGTTATTTAAACAATGCAGAAGCAGTTGAAATAAAAATTGGTCAAGGTGCAAAATCAGGTATGGGTGGGCATTTACTTGCTCATAAAGTAACTGCTGAAGTAGCTAGAGTTCGTAACATTCCTGAAGGAACCTCCGCATTAAGTCCTGCAAGACACATGGATATTGTAGGTCCTGAAGATTTAAGTATGAAAATCAATCAGTTAAGGGAAATCACTGACTGGAAAATACCAATTATTGTAAAATTTGCAGCTGGTAGGGTAGAGCAAGATGTGAAAATTGCAGCAAAAGCAGGTGCAGATATTATTGTAATTGATGGTATGCAAGGAGGAACTGGTGCTGGACCTGAAGTAGTTACAGAACATGCTGGTATTCCTACTATTGAAGCTATTGTAAAAGCGGATGATGCTCTTAAAGACATTAATTTAAGAGATGAAGTTAGTCTCATTGCTGCTGGAGGAATAAGGTCTGGAGCAGATGTTGCAAAAGCAATAGCATTAGGTGCTGATGCAGTGTATATTGCTACCTCTGCATTGATTTCAATAGGATGTAAAGTTTGTCAAAACTGTTCAGATGGTACTTGTCCTAAAGGAATTGCAACACAGGAAAGAGTACTTAGAAGAAGATTGGATCCTATCAGAAAAGGAGAACAAGTTGCAAATTACATAGAAGCAATGACTCAAGAGGTAAAATCATTAACTCAGCAAGCGGGTAATACTGACGTTGAAAAACTTGAACGTCAAGATCTTGTTGCATTAACTATGGAAGCTTCACAATTAACTGGAGTGCCAATGGTGAGCAGACAATCATAAAATAAAAATTAGGAGATATTATTATGGCTGCATTTGAAAGAATCAAATCAGGAATTCCTGGACTTGATAAAGCTTTAGACAATATTCGTTTAGGGGATAATGTTGTATGGAATGTTAAGAATTTAAATGAATTTTCATATTTTGTCAATCCATATGTAAAACAGGCCAAAGAAGATAATAGAAACTTGATTTACATTAGGTTTGCTAATCATCCTCCATTAATAGAAATGAATGAAGAAGATTTCAGATTGCTCGAAATTGAACAGAACAATCCTGACACAGAATTCTGTATGATTGAACGTGATGGAATTAAAATATATCACGTAAATCCATACAATCAGTTTGAAACTTTCACTTTGGAAGTTCACAGAATCATTGAAAAAGAAGGATATGATGCATTTTATGTCTTTGATTGCTTAAGTGATCTTCAAGCAGTATGGTCAACAGATTTGATGATGGGTAACTTCTTTCAAGTTACTTGTCCATTCTTATTTCAACTTGATACAGTAGCATTTTTCCCAATTATTCGTGGAAGACATTCATATGATGCTATCGCTAAAATTCGTGAAACAACACAGTTATTCCTAAATGTATATTCTAAATCCTCAGAAGAGGTTTATGTTTCTCCATTGAAAGTATGGAACAGATACTCTCAAACCATGTTTTTAGGTCATAAATTCAATCCAAGAACTGGTATTGTTAAAGTTCTGCAGGATGGTCAGGAAGTTAGCAGATATTATAAAATCATCAATGATTCAAATAAATATCAAAACGGCCAGACTTTAGATAGCTGGGAAAGGTATATGCATCAAGTCAAGAGGAGATATGATGAAGGCGAGAACATAGATGATGATTGTGATAAGATTTGTGAGCTCATGATGACAAAAGATGAAAAGATGCTTTCTAAAGTTAAAGAATACTTCACTTTTGAGGATTATCTCACAATTTATGACCGTCGTGTAGGTACTGGACTTGTAGGTGGTAAATCATGCGGTATGCTTCTTGCAAGAAAAATCATTGAAAAAAATTGTCCAGAAATCTACAACAACATATTTGAGCCTGATGATTCATTTTACATTGGTTCAGATTTATTCTATACCTATATTGTATCAAATGATTTATGGGATCTTCGTGTAAAGCAAAGAACTCCTGAAGGTTATTACAAATATGGTATGGAATTAGAGGAAAGCCTTAAAAATGGCGTATTTTCAGATGAAATCAAGAAAAAATTCATCCGTATATTGGATTACTTTGGACAAAACCCTATTATTGTCAGGTCAAGTAGTTTTCTTGAAGATGGATTTGGTAATGCATTTGCAGGCAAATATGAATCTGTATTCTGTGTAAACAGAGGTACACTTGAAGAGCGTCTAGAAGCATTTGAAGAAGCGGTAAAGATTGTATATTCAAGTACTATGAATATTTCTGCTTTGGAATACAGGAAATTAAATGATTTGGATGATGCTGATGAGCAAATGGCTCTTTTAGTTCAAAGAGTCTCAGGTTCTTATCATGAGGATTATTTCTTCCCGACTGCAGCCGGTGTAGGATTTTCATATAGTCCATATTCACCTCTTCCAGATATGGATAACAGCAAAGGTATGTTAAGACTTGTAATGGGTTTAGGTACAAAAGCTGTTGACAGGACTAAAAAGGATTATCCAAGAATTATCAATCTTGATAAACCGGAAGTAACTCTTGTAAATGATATTAAAGAAAAACATAGATATTCACAGCATTATCTGGATGTAATTGATTTGAAGAATATCAGTTTACATGACATTCCAGTTGATGAAGGTTTGGGTATAATTCAAAGGTATGCAAAAAAACTTCTAGTTGAACATGATCGTGAGGCAGAGAGAATGTTCCGTGACCGTGGGCAACGTCGCGAAATAGTATTTGTTAACTGTGAGGGAATTGTTAAAAATTCTGAATTTATTAATGTAATGAAAGAAATTTTAAATACCTTGCAAAATGCATATGACTATCCTGTTGATATTGAATATACAGTTAACGTTGGTGAGGACAATTCATTCAACATAAACCTATTGCAATGCCGTCCACTTCAAGTTTCAGTTAATGATGAAGCTATTGAAATGCCTGAAGATAAAAATGTTTTCTTCCATATCAAGGAATCCTCTATGGGAATGTCCAGGAAAAATACAATTGATACAATATGTTATGTTGATCCACATAAATATTATGAGTATCCTTATGCTCAAAAAAGTTCAATATCAAGAGTAATCAGTGATGTGAATACATATTGTAAGGATAATGCCAAAACTGCTATATTAATAGTTCCTGGAAGAATTGGCACATCATCTCCAGAATTGGGTATTCCTGTGGTATTTGCTGATATCAGTCATTTCTCAGCAATTTTAGAGGAAGCATATAGTGAAGTTGGATATATGCCGGAATTATCTTTTGGAAGCCATATGTTCCAGGATTTGGTAGAAGCAGAAATATACTATGGTGCATTATTTGAAAATGAGAAAAAACTTGAATTCAACAAAGAAATGATTTTCGATTATCCGAATATCTTAAACAATATCAATCCTAATCTAAATGATGATATATATGATATGGTACAGGTTATAGACTTTGATAAAGATAAAGCGGAGTTATATCATGACATGAATAAAGATGAAACATTGTGTATTTTCAAATAATTATATGATTATAGTGGAAACTATTTCATAATTTTGGTTGGGTGGGTGGGATATATGCCTTTTTTATTTGTAGTAATTCTTTTTGAATAAAAAAGATTTTTCAAATAAAAGCAAAAACGTATGACAAATCTGATGTGATTAATGACCTTATTTGTTTTTTTGGTTTATTTTTACAATAGGGTTATTTTTCACATCTTTTTAAAATTTATTACAGAATCAGTGATAAAAATAGAATTTGAGTTAATTAAAGGATATTATTGTTTATTTTGTTTTGAAGATATATATTCAAAAACTTTCTTACCTTCGTCTGTTAATGAATAAAGTTTTCCTTTGTGAATGTTAGGTGTTGCACAGTAAACAATATTCTTCTTTTTTAATTGAGATAATAAATTGCTTACGTGATTTGTACGAATGCCTATTGCTTCTCCTATTTGTGTTGGTGTGTATAAGTCATATTTCATATATAAAACAATATTTGTCCTATGTCCTGATCCTTGAACGAATGCTATTTTTTCCAATAATTCTTCATTACTACACATATACTATAGTTTTGTTCTACTTTAAAGGCATTGATATATATTGTATTATTCATAAATAGTACACTAATAACAACTATATATTACACTTATCGTTTGTTTTTTTAAATATATATCTAAATGAGGTGTATTATGGATAATTTAGTAAAATATGTTTTAAGATCATCTTATCGTGTTCGTGTACTAAATGCTATTGGAAATGATGTAAAAATGCCGTCTCAAATTGCAAAGCAAAGTAATGTATTGAATAATCATATCAGCAGAACATTAAGGCAATTGCGTGAACATGGATTGATTGAACTAATTAATCCAGAAATGCGCTGCGGACGATTATACAGGCTCACTAATTGTGGTTTAATGGTATTGGATAATATTAATGAAAAATAATTTTGTAGTATAGGTTAAAATCAGTTATTTTTTAGTTTTAAATTTCCATAATTCTTTTTTTTAATAATGTCTTCATTAAACAGATGTTCAATTTAATTTAAAATTAATCATGTTTCTTGTAAATTATATGATGTAATTTTATTTATTCAAATTAAATTTTTTATTAATTTTTTGTATTTTTTGATAATTTTAAGTAAATATTATATATTATTGTTTAATATAAATATAACATACTATTAATAGAGGAGGGAAAAATTTGCTAAACAAAAAATTAATTATTTTGTCAATATTTAGTATAATTTTGTTGGCTGTATCTACAGTCAGTGCTAGTGATGATATTGCAAATGATATTGTTAGTGTGGATGATGCTAATGATATTGTTAACGCAGATTTGGATAGTGGAAATTTTACCAAATTAGAGACTAGCAGTTCAAAGACCTTCTCTGATCTAAATAAAGCGATTAATGGTAACAGTAATTCTAATATTTATTTGGATTCCGATTATACTTTCAATAGTGATTCAGATACAGCATTTGTTTCAGGAATAGTAATTGACCGTCAAGTAACTATATATGGTAATGGACATACAATTGATGCAAGTAAATCTGCCCGTATATTTTCAGTTACTGCAACCAAAGTTGTATTTAAAGATATTATATTTGTAAATGCTTCAACAACAAACTGTGATCGTTATGATGACATGGGTGCAACTATTAAATGCGACCTTTATGATGAAAATTATGATGGTGTATATGGAAGTTGCACTGCAATAAACTGTACATTTATTAAAAATTCTGCAGGTTCATTTGGTGGAGCTATGTTTGGAGGTTCTGCAATTGACTGTACTTTCACAGGCAATTATGCACATGATGGTAGTGCTATTTCCGACGGTGATGCAACTAATTGTATATTTACTGAAAATTCCGCAAAATATAGTGGTACAATGGTCGGTGGTACTGCTCGTAATTGTATTTTTGACAGTAACTCTGCAGGTACAGATGGTGCAGCTATTAACAGTGGTAATGCAATTAATTGTACTTTCATCAACAATCATGCAACTGGAAATGGTGGTGCTATTTATCAAGGTTCAGCAGATAACTGTACTTTTAACAGTAACTCAGCTAAATCAGGTGGTGCAACATATGAATCTAATGTTGTAAATTCCATCTTTGTAAATAATCATGCTACTGAAAATGGTGGAGCAATGTTTGATGGTTCTGCAACTAACTGTACTTTCAATGATAATTCAGCAGATAATGGTGGAGCTATTAGCAGTGCAACTGCAATTGATTGTACATTTACTATGAATACTGCAGACAATTTTGGTGGAGCTGCTTATAATTCATTTGTTGGAAATTCATTGTTTGAAGAAAATAATGCATATAATGGTGGAGCAGTATATGGTATGGAAGTAATCAATTGTACTTTCAATAATAATTCCGCTAGTACTGGTAGTGCAGTTTCAAATGCAAAAGTTTCAGATAATTCTATATTTGGCAATAATGGGGATAATGCAATTGATAATGTTGTATATTTTGATTCTGAAAATATGAAAACATTTTCAGATTTAAATAAAATTATCAATGGAAATTCCAATGCAAATATTTATTTAACTTCAAATTATACTTTTAATTTCGTTCGAGATTCCAAATTTGAAGGTGGTATCAACATTACCAATCGTGTTTTAAACATCTATGGTAATGGATTTACAATTAATGGTGATTATTTCTCCCGTATATTTAATTTAATAAACAGTACAGTAATATTCCATGATGTTGTTTTTATTAATGGTAGAATATCTGGTTGGGCAGGTGCAATTAACGGTAAACCTTCTGGAACAAATATTCCAAAAACAGGTAAATCAAAAGTAATCAACTGCACATTTATTGGTAACACTGCTGATTATGGTGGAGCTATTGATGATGTTGATGCTATAAACTGCACATTCAATAACAATTATGCAACTGGAAGTGCCGGTGCAATGACTAATGGTGTTGCTGAAAATTGTATATTCTATTATAATTCTGCTTCAAATAGTGCTGGTGCGATAGATATGACTTCCGCTTTAAACTGTACTTTCATCCATAACTATGCTTCATGGGGAGGTGCAATAATGCTCATGGGTGAATTTATTAAAGATTGTACTTTCATAAACAATTCTGCAGGTGATTCCGGTGCTATTTCAGGTTTTGGATCAATACAAAATTGCACATTCATCAATAACTATGCAAGTACAATTGCTGGAGCTATTAGTTGGATTGATGCAACAGATTCCACTTTTATTAATAACTCTGCTAGTGTTGATGGTGGTGCAATGTATGGGGGTTCTGCTACTAACTGTACTTTTATAAATAACTATGCTGTCAATAATGGTGGTGCTATTTACAGTGTTGATGCAGAAAAATCTACTTTCATTTTAAATACTGCATCTGGAAACGGTGGAGCCATGTATGAGGGAACAGCTATAAACTGTACTTTCATAAATAACCATGCAACTAATGGTGGTTCAATAGCTTACAATGGAATTATTCATAATGCGATTGTAGTTTCTGATGGAGGTGTGGATTACTACAATACTGTAATTTTAAATCCTACTATCAGTGCAGTTAAATCAACTAGCTATAATTATGGTGATAAAGTTTTAGTCAGTTTCAGCAATCTTAATGGTTATGAAATAGGTGTTCCAATTGATGTTAATATTTATCAAAGTGGCAAATTAGTCAAAAGCACTACCCTTTCATCAGGCAGCTATTTGACTTTAAATTTAAATCCTGGATCTTATGATGTTGTTTTCAGTGTTAGGGATTCTTCTTATAAAATCTCATCTGTTACAGCTAAAATATCAATTAACAAATTGTCTACAAGTATAGATGCCAGTTCAATGTCTGCTCAATATAACAGTAATACCTATTTGTACATTACTTTAAAAGATGGTGCTGGAAGAGCAGTTAAAAATGCTAAAGTAACTGTTTCAATTACTGGTAAAACCACACAGACTTATACAACTGACAGTAATGGTAAAATTAAAATTTCTACTAATGGTTGGTCTCTTAAAACATACACTGTAACTATGATTTATAAAGGTGATAGCAGCTATTATAATGCAGCACCACAAAAAATTGTTAAAATTACGGTTGTTAAAGCAACCCCTTCAATTACTGCAAGCTCAAAAACTTTCAATGTAAAAACATACACTAAATATTTCTATATCACTTTAAAAGATAAAAAAGGTTCAGTGATGAAAAGTAAAAAAGTTACTTTGAAAGTAAACGGAAGATATTATTATGGTACAACAAACTCAAATGGTGTAGCCACATTCAAAATTACAAAATTGACTTCAAAAGGAAAATTTACTGCAGTTATTACATATGCTGGTTCCAGCTATTACAATAAGGTATCCAAATCAGTTTATATATACTCTAAAGGATCTCCAAAAATGTATGCTTATGCAAAAACATTCAAATTGTCTACTAAGACTAAAGTATACACTGTTACTTTAAAAAATGAGAACTATAAAGTTATGAAAAATACAAAAATTACTGTAAAAGCATATGGGGTAACTTACACAGCATATACTAACAGTAAAGGTATCGCTACATTTAAGATTACTAACTTGGTTAAAAGAGGTATTTACACTGTTGATGTTAGTTATGCTGGTAGCAACTATTATTATGCAGTAACTAAAAAAGTTAAACTTACCGCAAAATAGATGTATTATTTTACATCTATAATTTTTTATTAATATCAAGGGATTTTTAAAATGAATATTCTAGTAATAGGTTCAGGGGCTGTAGGAATTGGTCTTGCAGCATCAATGTTGTCACAGGGAGTGAATGTTTCAATTTTTGCAAGAGGCAAAACAGCTTGTGAAATTCAAACAAATGGGATAAGAAGAACAGGGCTTTTTACAAATTACTCATTTTCAAAAGATGAAGTGAATGTATATGAAGATTACTCTAAAATTCCTAAGAATACAATTGATTATGTATTCATTGCAACAAAAACAACTGCTAACGATGATATTTCACAAAAATTAAGTGAAAACAGAGATATTCTAAAAGAAAATTCCAAAATTATAATTTTCCAGAATGGATTTGGAAATGATGAACCGTATTTAAGATTTTTTGATAAGAAATATGTATTCTCAGCAAGAGTCATCACTGGTTTTACAAGACCTAAAAAGTATATTAGTGAAGTAACTGTATACACTGAACCTATACTTATTGGATCACTTCAAAAAGAGGATCCAAAAGAACTGCAGATAATAGCAGATATGATAACTGCATCAGGAATTAAATGTGAACTTACAGATGAAATTGATAAATATCTTTGGGCTAAAATGCTTTACAATTGCACATTAAATCCATTGGGTGCAGTTCTTGATGTCAATTATGGTAAACTAACTGAAAATGAATACACTCTTGAAATAATGAATAATTTGATTGATGAGATTTTCAATGTAATAAAAGCATCAAGTTATTCTACTCTTTGGAATAATTCCGATGAATATAAGGATATTTTCTACTCTAAACTTGTTCCCGATACTTATAATCATTATTCATCAACACATCAGGATATTCAAAGGAAAATAAAAACAGAAATTGATTCACTGACTGGTAAAGTTATCCAACTAGGTGAGAAAAACAATATTGATGTTAGTACAAATAAAATTATCTATAACTTAATAAAAGCTATTGAAAGCGAATTTTGAACCTTAACCTTTATATAGGTTGAAAATAAAAATATTATTGTTCATATTGTTATATACTATTTTTTTATAATATGAACAATGGTGATGGTTGAAATGAGCATTCGTTTGCATTCCTTTAGTGGTGTTTAGGAAGAGAATGTTCATTTGTTTTAAAAAAACTTATTTTAATGATTATTATATTACGGTGATAAAATGAGCGAACTTAAAGAATTAGTTAAAAAATTTATTGAACTTGACGATGACTTAAACGAAAAAATCGAAGCAGTATTAGATGAAAATGAAGAAATTCCTGAATCCTTCGAAGAAGAAAACAAAGAACAAATCGAAGAATTAGGTGAAATCTATCATGACATCGAACACAGTGTATTTGATGAAGAATTTATCATAGTATCCAACGCTAACAGTGAAGAAAAAGAAATCGTTGCATTAATTATCAGTGATGAAGAAGATGAAGCAGAAGAATTTGTTATTCCTGTATTCACTGATGAGGAAGAAGCAAACAAAGCTATTGAAGTATTTAAAGAACAATTTGAAGAAAATGAATTTGTATGTGATAAAAAAATCGGTAATGAAATTGTTGCTGATTATGCTGAAGATGAAGAATTCATTGGACTTGCTATTAACGCACCACAATGGGACTTTGTAATCGGCGGCGAAGATGTTCACGAATGTTGTGAATAGATATGAATCTTAAAGATTATGAAGATTATCAAAAAAATAATGTTAAAGCTTCAAAAAGCCAACTAAAAGAGTATATTCAAATATATGCTGACATGGCAAAAAAGCTCAAGAGCGAAGATGCTCTTGAACTTGAAGCTATTAAAAAAAATATCAAAAAAGCATTTCCTGAGGAAATCTATTTTACATTAGTGGATGAAGCTGAAAAGCCAGTTAAGCTAACCTTAACTGAAAAAAGTAAAGAGTATATTATTCCTATTTTTACAGATATTAGAGAATATGCTGTTGGAAGCGCAAAAATATCCAAATTGTTCTTGGATAAATTGGAAATGAAAGTTTTCACTCCAAAAGACATATCTGAAATAGCTGATGAAGATGAATATTTCCAAGGTTTTGTAATAAATCCTCATTCACAAAACTTCAATATGGATAGAAATGCAAGTTTTTAGGTGTTCAATTTGAATTTTATTTGCCCTGCAATTGGGGAGGATCATGAAAAAGATTTTCTTGTTACAGGAAGTCTTGAAGATTTTAAAATAATTGTATTCTCCAACATTGATGAATATGAAAAAGGTTTTAAACATTTGGAACTTGTAGATTATAAACCTTGTGAAGTCTCAATGGACTTATTTAGGGAACTTGCAAAAAATGATGATGAATTTTCAGGAATCATTTTAGACATTCATTCTCAAAATAAAATTATCTCAAAAGAGGAATTGCTTGAATAATTTTTATCAATGTATGAAGTTATTAAAACTTCATTACATTCTATTTTGTTTAAAAAAATTTTAATTTTACTAAAATTTGATTAAAAAAATATTGCTTTTTATATTGTATTTAAAAATATTTTAATTATTGTTCCTTTTTATGAATAATCATGTTTAAATTCACTATTTTTTATAAAATTTTTAATTATTTTCAAAATTAAATGTTAAATCTTTTATATTATTAAAACTAAAATAAATATGTACATTTTAAGTTAATTATGGTTGACATTAACATAATGTATTAAATTAACTTTTTTAGTTTATTTTAATAAATGTATAGGAAAATGGTGTAATAATGAATATTAATGATAATATGAAATTAGGAATAATTGCAGCTGTATCTATTATAGCTCTTTTCATTTTATCCTTATGGATCTCTCAAACACCTGCAAATGATGATAATTCAATTCGTTTTGGTATATTAACACTTTTACCACCTTTAGTTGCTATTGGTTTAGCATTCATCACTAAAGAAACAATTTTATCATTGTTTATGGGTGTATTCGTAGGAGAATTTATGTTATGTGTAAATGATTTAAACATTGTTTCCACTGCAATCAACGCATTTTTACAAATGGGTTCTCAAATTATCTCCTGTATGGCTGATCCTTGGAACGCTGGTATTGTCCTTCAATGTTTACTTATTGGAGGTATCATCCAATTGGTAACAAAAATGGGTGGGGCAAAAGCTCTTGCAGAATCATTTGCTAAAAGAGCAGATACTCCAAGAAAAGCTCAATTATTCACTTGGTTTTTAGGATTATGTGTATTCTTTGATGACTACGCAAACTCCTTAATTGTTGGTCCTATTATGAGACCAGTTATGGACAAACTCAAAGTATCTAGGGAAAAATTAGCATTTGTAGTTGATGCAACTGCTGCTCCTGTAGCAGGTATTGCTATTATTTCAACTTGGATTGGTTTAGAAATCAGTTTAATCGCTGCTGGATTTGAATCAGTTGGTGTAACTAACGTTACTGGTTTTGGTATCTTTTTACAAACTATTCCATACAGATTCTATAACATTTTCATTTTACTCTTTATTGTTGTTTCAGCAATAACATTATATGAATTCGGTCCAATGAAAAAAGCAGAACAAAAAGCACGTGCTAGAAAAGAAGATGAAGAAATCATTGTTCCTAGTGCTCCTGGTTTTGATGAAGTTAAACCAGTTGAAGGAATTAAATTATCCGTATGGAATGCAATCATTCCTATCGGTACATTAATTGTAGGTGCTCTTATTGCATTCTACTGGAGTGGATACACAACCATTTTAGGTGGAGAAGATCAAGCTCTCATTACTTTAATGAATACTGCTCCTTTATCATTTGATGGTATTTTCCAAGCATTATCTCAATCTGATGCATCTGTTGCCCTCTTCCAAGCAGCACTTCTCGCATCTATTGTAGCTATTGTAATGGCTGTTGGTGAAAAAATACTCACTATTGAAGATGCAATCTCCGAATGGATTGGAGGTATGAAAACCATTGTTATCACTGGTGTAATCTTACTTCTTGCATGGTCTTTAGGTGGAGTAATCGGTGATGTTGGAACTGCTGCTTACTTAGTAGGTGTTCTTAAAAACACATTACCACAATTCATCGTACCTACATTAATCTTTATCTTAGGAGCTTTAATTTCCTTTGCAACAGGTACAGCATATGGTACCATGAGTATATTAATGCCTTTAGCAATTCCATTAGCTTGGGCAGTAAGTTCTGGTGACATGTCATTTACTATCGTATGTACCAGTGGGGTATTAACTGGTGCAATCTTTGGGGACCACTGTTCTCCAATTTCAGATACAACTATTTTATCCTCTATGGGAACCAGTTGTAACCACATTGATCATGTTCAAACACAAATCTATTATGCAGTATTCGTTGCATGTGTAGCAATCTTCATTGGTTACATCCCAGCTGGTTTAGGAATCCCTTGGTTCATTTCAGTTCCTATAGGTGTAGTTGTAATGTACATCGGACTTAAAGTATTAGGTGAAAAAGTAGACTTTGATGAAGTTGAGGCATAGCCTCTTAACTTCATATCTTTTTTTATTTTTAGTTAAA
This sequence comes from Methanobrevibacter sp., assembly GCA_022775905.1. Classification (NCBI taxonomy): domain Archaea; kingdom Methanobacteriati; phylum Methanobacteriota; class Methanobacteria; order Methanobacteriales; family Methanobacteriaceae; genus Methanobrevibacter; species Methanobrevibacter sp. Next base: position 63,756 of record JALFJX010000027.1, on the reverse strand, counting down.
AACTATTTTATATTAATTTTCATATATTATAAGATATGAAAGAAAATAATCATTTGCCCGTTTTTGGTATTGGGCCGTTTTTAATTGCTCCAATTCTCATAATTTCTATGATTGGTGTCATATTAACTTTTTATAATGCAATGCCCATATATTCTGTTGATGCTTTAAATTTTCTTTTGATGATTTTAGGTGTATTGGTTGTAATTAATGGAATTCTATTTTGGTTTTTAGCTGTTAAATCAGGAATATATGGGAAAATTAGAGAAAATAAACTTGAAACAACTGGAGTCTATGCATTGGTTAGACATCCTATTTATGCACCATCACTTTACATTTCAACTGGTGCAATACTATTCTCTTAAAATGTGTACTTATTTGTTTTGCCTGTAATTTACTGGATTGTTTTGACAGTAGTTATTAAAAACACAGAGGAGAAATGGTTGATTGAATTGTATGGTGAAGATTATAAGATTTATTCTCAGAATGTAAATAGGTTCATTCCAAGAATGTTCAGGTAGTCAATATCCTTTGCAGATATGTCTGTAAGTGCAGAATCTGCATAAATATTGTCTTTTTGCAGGGAAATTTTCATTATTAATTTCTCTTCTAACTTTATACATTGTTTCAACTGCTTCTTTTATTTCATCGTCATTTAAGTATTTGCGCTTGTTTTCTTCATCGCAAATTTCGAGCAGTCTTAATTTATCATTTTTTGTAAAGTATACTCCAACTTGTGAAACTGTTTTTCCATATACATTTTCAACAAGCAATTTGTAATAGCATAGTTCACGGCGATATTTTGAAAAAGAACTGGATTTTGAAGTTTTATAATCAATAACAATTAGTTCTCCATTTTCATCTTCTAGAATTATGTCGCAGATTCCAGAAAAACGATGGTCTTCATCAATTAAGTATTCTTCCTGTGAAAATAGCTTATATTTGTTTTCAACAAATATTCTTTTAAAAAAAGATCCTAAATTATCAAGATGTTCAGTCAAGTCATATCCAATATCTTCATCATGGGCGATTTTTAGGAGTTCATTGTCGATATTTATATCATCTAGGTCATCACCAAATTTTTCAGCGAATTTTTCAGCTACTAAATGAACATCGCTTCCAAGAGCCATGTACTTGTTTTGAGGAACTTCAATTTCATCAATATATTGAAATTTAAATTCAAGGGGGCATTTTAGATATGTGTTGACTTTTGACTTTGATAATTTCATATGTATCATTTTATTGAAACTTTTTTAAATAAATTATTATTGTTTTAAATACTTTAAAGATTATAATTATACAATAGCTATTTAATTAGCTATTTTTTTGTAAAAATTTATGATAATTAATTATTTTGGAGGATTATATAATGAAAATTGTAGCACTTCAAGGAAGTCCACGTAAAGGCGGAAATTGTGATGTATTAATGGATGAAATGATTAAAGGTATTGAAGAAAACGGTGGAGAAGTTGTCAAATACTATTTAGAAGATCAAGAAATCGCTCCATGTAAAGCATGTATGTACTGTGCTGAAAATCCTGAATGTGTACGTGCAGATGATGGACACAAAATTTTGGATGAAATGATTGAAGCTGATGGTGTAATATTTGCAACTCCTATCTACTACGGACAAATGTCTGCTCAAGGTAAATTAATCATTGACCGTTTCTACAGCATTGGTCAAAACCCAGATAAAAGCTTATCTGGTAAAGCAGCATTAATCTTTACTGAAAACCAACCTGAACACACATATGACACATACATTGAACTTACCAAAGCATCTCCATTCGGATTCATGGGATATGAAGTAATTGGTCATGTTGACGCAGGTAGTGCTGGTCCTGCAGGTATCGTTGCTGAAGAACAAGAAAACAAATTGAAAGAAGCTTACGAACTTGGTTTAAAATTCTAAACCAACTTTTTTTATTTTTTTAGATAACTTTTAATAACTATTTTTATAGATAATCATTTATGGGATTATTTTCATTTTTTAAGAGAGATAAGAAAGAGATAGTTGAAGAATGTCATATTGACATTAACGAGGATAGCTGTGATGGCTGTGAAAAATGTGGCATTGCATGTCCAAACAATGTTTTTGTGATGGTGGATGATGTCGCTACTGTGCGTGACTCTCAAGTCTGCAAAAGCTGCAAAGTCTGTATGGCAATTTGTCCTAATGACTGTATAACAGTTAACTAGTTTTGATGAGAAAATTCATATTTAATATATTAAAAATAGGATTAATTATTCTTATAGTTATTATAAAAATAGTTAGTTTAATTATTTATTTTTTTAAAATAATAAAAAGTAATAAAAAAAGCAGTGATTTTAAAGTTAGTAATCTACTACAAGTTAATTAAAATTTGACTTCACTAGCTTTTAGAACTTGAATATCATTACTTTCAACAAATTCGCCAGATTCATCATGGAAGTTTAAGAAATGTGGTGAAGCCATGTGTTTTTTAAGAGCTTCTGGACTTTCCCATTTTTCAACAAAAGTTAATGAATCATCTTCATTTGATTTTAATAATTGATAATCGATGTTTCCTTCTTCCTGTAAAGTTTCAAAAATTAACTCTTCGGAAAGTTCTAATATACTGTCTTGGCAACCTTCTTTAGGTTGGATTTTTGCTAAAACAACTATGAAATCCATAGATAAACACCAATTAGAAATTTAATTCTTATTATACTTAAATTATTTTAATTGATTTTTCATAAAATACATTAATAAAAAAAGAAATATATTAAATTAGTAAAATATTGGAGAAAAAAGATGATATATTCAACAGAAATTGAAAATATGTGTCTTGTTCGCAAAGGTGCAAATCACGACCCTGCTCCAATCCCTGAAGAGGGTAGATGGGTTAAAGCAAAAGAAATAAGTGATATTTCTGGTTTTACACACGGTATTGGTTGGTGTGCACCGCAACAAGGTTGTTGTAAATTAACTTTGAATGTTAAAGATGGAATCATTGAAGAAGCATTAGTTGAAACTTTAGGATGTTCTGGTATGACTCACTCAGCAGCTATGGCTGGTGAAATATTAGTTGGAAAAACAATCCTTGAAGCATTAAACACTGATCTTGTTTGTGATGCTATCAACACCGCAATGCGTGAATTATTCTTACAAATTGTTTACGGAAGAACTCAATCTGCATTTTCAGAAGGAGGTCTTCAAATTGGTGCTGGACTTGAAGACTTAGGAAAAGGCCACAGAAGCCAAGTCGGAACAATTTATTCTACAAAAGAAAAAGGTCCAAGATACTTGGAATTAACTGAAGGTTACATCACTGAAATAGGCCTTGATGAAGATAATGAAATCATCGGTTACAAATACATCAATCTTGGAGTTATGTTGGATTCCATTAAAGATGGTGTTGATCCATTAGAAGCAATAGAAAAAGCTACTGGGCAATACGGAAGATTTGATGATGCAGTTAAAAAAATAGATCCGAGGAGTGAATAATTATGAGTTTATTTGAAAGTTATGAAAGAAGAATCGACCAAATCACTCCAGTTTTAGAAAAATATGGAATCAAAGACTTTGAAGAAGCAAAACAAATCTGTCTTGACAAAGATTTTGACCCATATGAAATCGTAAAAGGTGTTCAACCAATCTGTTTTGAAAATGCATGCTGGGCATATACTCTTGGTGCTGCAATTGCTATAAAACAAGGATGTGTAAAAGCATCTGAAGCTGCAAAAGCAATTGGTGAAGGTTTACAAGCATTTTGTATTCCTGGAAGTGTAGCAGATGACAGACAAGTAGGTTTAGGTCATGGTAACTTAGCATCAATGCTTTTAAGCGATGAAAGTGAATGTTTCGCATTCCTTGCAGGTCACGAAAGTTTCGCTGCAGCTGAAGGGGCAATAGGTATTGCAAATTCTGCAAATGAAGTACGTGAAAAACCTTTAAGAGTAATCTTAAATGGTCTTGGAAAAGATGCTGCATTAATCATTTCAAGAATCAACGGATTCACTCATGTTGAAACTGAATTTGACTATTTTACAGGTGAAGTGAAAGTAGTTAAAGAAAAAGCATACTCTGACGGTGAAAGAGCAAAAGTTAGATGTTATGGTGCTGATGATGTGCGTGAAGGTGTAGCTATTATGCATTTGGAAGGAGTTGATGTATCCATCACTGGTAACTCAACCAACCCAACACGTTTCCAACACCCCGTAGCTGGAACATATAAAAAAGAATGCATCTTGCAAGGTAAAAAATACTTCTCTGTTGCATCTGGTGGAGGAACAGGAAGAACTTTACACCCAGATAACATGGCAGCAGGTCCTGCTTCCTATGGTATGACCGATACTTTAGGACGTATGCACTCTGATGCTCAATTTGCTGGTTCATCATCAGTTCCTGCTCACGTAGAAATGATGGGATTAATCGGTATGGGTAACAATCCAATGGTTGGTGCATCTGTTGCAGTTGCAGTAGCTGTTGAAAAAGCAATGAAACAATAAGGGAATATTTCCCTTTTAACTATTTTTTGGAGGTACTATTATGAGTACTAAATGGGGATTAACCATAAGAGGAATCTGTGAATTCAATGATAAAATTCTACTTTTAAAAATCAGATCTCATTCATCACATGATGCTGAAAAATGGGAGATTCCTGGTGGTAAAGTTAAAAAATCAGAATTCTTTGATGATGCTCTAAAAAGAGAATATGCAGAAGAAACTGGTCTTGAAATTGATATTAAAGAACTTCATGCAGTAGTTAGAAAAGATTACACTACATGTAAGACAAAAGAAGAAATTAAATCAATTCAATTAGTTATGAATGTTACCTGCGATAGTGATGTAGTGAAAATAAGCAGGGAACATGATGATTATGGTTGGTTTTCTTTAGAGGAAATAGATAAAATGATTGCTGATGAATTATTAACTCAACCAGCAATTGAAGCATTTAAAAATTAAATGCTTTTTTTATAACTTTTTTTTAAATTAAACCTAATAATTTTGCAGCATTGTCATATAGGATTTGGGATCTTTCCTTTTCGGTTAAATCAAGTTTGTTGAAATATTCCATTTCACTAACTGATTCCCACATAGGATAATCTGTTCCCCATAAAACTTTATCTGCACCATATGCGTGAATTAATTCTACAGCTTTTTCAGGACTTAATCCATATAAGCTTGAACTTAAGTCAACATATAAGTTAGGTGCTCCAGCTAATTTTTCGGTAGCTTCTTCCCATACACTCCAACCTGCAAAATGAGCGCCTATTACAGTTAAATCTGGGAATTTTTCTAAAAATGGTTTAATTTGATCAGGATTTGAATAATTGTATCTAAAATCACCACAATGGACCATTAAAGGTACATTTCCTTCGTTTACAATTTCTCCAATTTTAAATGCTTTCTCTCCATCCATTGAAAATAATTGGAAATCGGGATGTAATTTGACTCCTTTAAGACCAAGTTCAATTAAATAATCGAAATCAGCTTGTATATCTTCACTGTCTGGGTGTAATGTTCCAAATCCTGTGAATAATTCTGGATTGGTATTTACGGATTCTGCAATAAATTCATTAATTGATTTTACTTGCTTTGGAGTTGTTGCAACAGAATGAACTAGATAATGGGTAACACCAACTTTATTACCATCTTCTATTAAACCGCTGACCTTTCCGTTTAATGACATATCTAAATCATAAAAGTCTTTAATTCCAACAACAGCTCTTGAAGCTATTTTTTCTGGATAAATGTGACAATGTGAATTTATAATCTTTTGCATAAAATTAACCTTCTATTTAATATAATAAATATAATGATTTGTTCAATAAACTTAATATAATTTTGCACCAGTGTATAAATTTTCTTCTGTGTAGATTCTAATTAATCTGTCAACTAAATCGTCATACATTAATCTATGGCCTACAGCACCTCCTTGTGTAGTTTGAACATTATTTAATGATTTGTCAGAAAATTCGCCCGAATTGTTTATGATATACCACATTCCATGAGGTGTGTATATGAACAGTTCACCTTCACCATTTTCTGAACCATTTTTAAAGCTATCTTTAGGGTCGTACATTTTTGTTGAATGAACAGCCAATCTGCTTAAGTCTTGTTCTGGTCTTGTTCCACCTTTTTCAAAAAGCATTTTTAACCATTCATATGATTGGTCAATCAAATTTGCCTTTTTGATTGGATCTGCGAATGCCTCTTTTATTTTGTTTTGTCTTTTTTCAAGGGTATTTGTTATTCCAAGAATTTTTTCTACTTTGCTCACATCTTTTTCAAGGCATCTGTATCCTTCTGGTCTTCCGGTTACTTGAACATTTCCTTCTACGAAATCCATTCTTCTGAAATCTCTGAAGTATTGTTTTATTTTTTCAAATTCTTCATCGGGGATTCTTTTGTTTAGTCCGTATAAGTATCCGTATTCATTAGCGTCATAACATTTTGTTTCTAGTTTTAAGTCATCGGTATTCATGTTATCATCATGTAATTAATGTTTTTAATATATGTCTTGTAATTTTTAACAAAATATCTTATATTCTTTCTACCTTTTATAGTAAATCTATGATGATTTTAGACAGATTAGTAAATCTTTTCATTTTTATCTTTCTGACCAATTCATCTAATTCAATTTAAAATCATATAAGTATTATTAGATTCATATATGTGGTATAAATTTCTTTAAATTTATTTAACATGTTTATTTTAATCATATAAATTGTATGATTTTGATTAATTTTAATCAGAGTGTTTAATTTTTCATTGTTAAAATAAAAATATTTTAATTAATTTTAAGTTTCGTAAATTATTTTTATAATAAAAATCAATATATTCTTATGGTAAAGGTAAGTATTTTTGGATCAACTGGAACAATAGGTAAAAACGTTGCATTTACCTTAGCAAGGGAAGATACAGTTGATGAAATTGTTATGGTTGCAAGACCTCAAAGTCTTGACAAGGCAAAAGGTGAAACTTATGACATGTATGATGCATTATCTTCAAGAAATATTGATTGTAAATTAACTCCTACATGTGATTTTAATGATATTAAAGGTTCTGATGTTGTGCTTATAACAGCAGGAATTCATCGTAGTCCTGGAATGAGTCGTCTTGATTTAGCTGTTCCTAATGCAAAAATTGTAGATTATTACTCAAGACAAATTGCAGAATATGCGCCAGATTCAATTATTTTGGTTGCAACAAATCCAGTGGACGTTATGACAACAGTTGCTCTTAAAGCTTCAGGATTTAATAAAATGAAAGTGATTGGTGTTGGAAACCACTTGGATTCACTTAGATTAAAAAACTATTTTTCAAGAATGGTCAATATCAATGGATCTGAAGTTCATACGAGGGTTGTTGGTGAGCATGGTGAGAATATGGTTCCTCTTTTAAGTTCAACTACTATTGGTGGTATTCCATTGAAATATTTTGTTGAATATGTTGATATGGATGTAATATCATTACTTCAGCAACTTAGAAATGCAGGAAAAACAATTATTTCCAAAAAAGGAGCAACTGAATACGGTCCTGCTTTTGCAATTTCAAACATTATTTCAACAATAATAACCGATACTCATAAGGTGTTAACAGTAAGTTGTTATTTGGATGGAGAAGTTGAAGGTGTTGAAGGTGTTTCTCTAGGTGTTCCAGCGGTTACTTCTAAAAATGGAATTGCTGTGATTGTTCCAATTCATATGAGTGACTATGAGAAAAAAAGTTTCATAAAAGCTGCAGAAACTATTCGTGAAACTACAAAGCATGTTAATGAAACTTTAAATATTTAATCTTTTTTTCTTTTTTGTAAACTATACTTAACATTTTTTTATTATAAACTATATATTTATTTTATTATATTTTTATTGAAGGAATTTTTATGAAAAAGTATATTATGAAATGGACAGAATCAAGTCTTATTTTAAAAATTGTTATTGGTGCAATTATTGGTGCAATTCTGGGAGTTTTTGTTCCTGATTGGACAGTAATTGCTTTTCCTGGTGAATTATTTGTAAATGCTCTTAAGGCTATTGCTCCTATTTTAGTATTTGTTTTGGTTATATCTGCTATTGCCAATGCAAAAAGTGGTATAGGGCCTAGATTTAAAACTGTTATTGGACTTTATTTGTTTAGTACATTTTTAGCTGCTCTTGTTGCGGTTACTGTTAGCTATTTGTTCCCTGTTACTATGCATCTTACAGCTGCTAGTACTGAAGCAGCACCTGGAGGTCTTGGTGAAGTGATGTATACTTTGATTTCAAGTATATTTGTAAATCCGATTGATTTGCTTGCTCAAGGTCAGTATTTAGGAATATTGTTTTGGTCAGTTGTATTAGGATTAGCTCTTAAAAGTGTTGCAAGTTCAAATACAAAAGATATTTTATCAGATTTCAGTAAGGCAATTACTAAAATTGTACAGGGAATTATTCAATGCGCTCCTTTTGGGGTTATGGGATTAGTATTTAAATCTGTTAGTGAAAGTGGTTTGGGTATTTTCACTCAATATGGACAATTATTATTGCTTCTTGTAACCTGTATTGCGTTGGTTGCATTTGTAACTGATCCATTGATTTCTGGAATTATTTTAAAACGTAATCCTTATCCATTGGTTTTAACATGTTTAAAAGAAAGTGGTATTACAGCATTTTTCTCAAGAAGTTCTGCAGCCAATATTCCAATTAATATGAATTTATGTGAACGTTTGGGACTTGATGAGGATTTCTTTTCAGTTACTATTCCTTTAGGTGCAACAATTAACATGGAAGGTGCAGCTGTAACAATTTCAGTCATGACTCTTGCTGTTTGTCATACTATGGGGATAAATGTGCCTTTCCCAATTGCAATTGCTTTATGTGTTCTCTCAACATTGGGTGCATATGGTGCATCAGGAGTTGCTGGAGGTTCATTATTGCTCATTCCAATGGCATGTTCATTGTTTGGAATTAGTGCGGATGTTTCAATGCAGGCTGTTGCAGTTGGATTTATCATTGGTGTTGTACAGGATTCATGTGAAACTGCTTTAAATTCAGCAGGTGATGCATTGTTCTCCGCAACTGCTGAGTATCATGATCGTATGAAAAGAGGAGTTCCAGTTAATTTCTTAGGAGAATTTGCAAAAAAAGGTGATTAAATGAGGTTAGTTGTTCAAAGAGTTACAAATGCAAGTGTTGAAGTTGATGAAAAAATTATTGGTGAAATTGATGAAGGATTGATGGTTTTAGTCGGTTTTGGAGAAAATGATACTGAAAAAGAAGCAGATTATCTTTCAAAAAAACTTTTGAAATTAAGGATATTTCAGGATGAAAATGGTCGCATGAACAAATCAGTTAAAGATATTGGTGGTAAATTATTATTAGTTCCTCAATTTACATTATATGCTTCAACTAAAAAGAACAGACCTTCTTTTCATAAGGCATTATCACCAGATATTGCAACTGGTTTGTTTGATTATTTCACAGAAAAATGTGCGGAAGAGATTATTGTGGAAACAGGCGAATTCGGAGCATATATGAAAGTTGACTTATTAAATAATGGTCCAGTAACAATTCTTCTTGAAAAAGAAGCAGATGAATAATAACAATTTAAATACATACATATAAAAATTATAAAAAAAATATTATTATTCAAGTATTTACTCATCAGATATTAAAATTAAGGTGATATGATGGCAGAATTTTCATTGAATGTTGATGAAATCAAAGAAGATGTTGAAACAACTTTAAAAGAAGAAGAAAAAAAATTAGAAGATTCTAATCTTAAAAATCAGGCACAAGGCAATGCAGTAGCAATTTTTGATACTGATTTAAACAATCCAAATGCAAGAGAAGAAATATTAAAACCATTGGATAACTTTGGTTTAAATGAAATGTCTAGGTCTGCAGCACATAATGAAATGTTGGCTACCAGATTTGTTGACTTGACAAAAGGTGGAAAGGAATCTGATAATATTGGTGAAAACTTGCTTGAGTTAAACAGACAAATAAAAGACTTGGATCCGGGTAAACTTGATTTCACCAAAAAAGGAGTTCTTGGAAATTTAATGAATCCTATCAGAAAATACTTTGCTAAATATGAAAAAGCAGAAAATGCAATAGCAGATATTGTTCAATCACTTGATAAAAGTAGTAAAGTCCTTCAAAATGATAATACCACTCTTTTAAATGAAGAAAATTATTTAAGGGAAGTAACCAATAAACTTCTTGCAGATATTGAACTCGCAAAACAGATGGATTCATCCATTGAAGCACAAATCCAGTCTGCCGAAATTGACGGAATTGATGAGGAAAAAATCAAATTTGTCCGTGAAGAAATATTATTCCCTCTCAGACAAAGAATTATGGACATGCAGCAAATGATTGTTGTAAATCAACAAGGTATTGTATCCCTTAATGTAATTAGAAGGAACAATAAGGAATTGATTCGTGGTGTTAAACGTGCACAAAATGTAACTGTTTCAGCATTAAGGACTGGTGTAATGGTTGCAAGTGCTTTATACGATCAAAAAATTGTAATGGATAAAATCAACATTATCAACTCCACAACTGAACACATCATTGAATCCACTTCACACATGCTTAAGGAACAAGGAGGGGAAATTCAAAAGCACAGTGCAGAGACTATGATTTCTCCTGAAGTTTTAAAAGCATCATTTTCAGAAGCAATTCAAGCTATTGAAGATGTAAGTACATATAAGGAACAAGCACTTCCTAAAATGAAAGAAACAATCATGATGTTTAGTGACCTCGCTGATGAAGGTCAAAAAGTCGTTGATAAAATAGAAACAACAAATGAAAACATATTGAAATAGTGGGTTTTAAAACCTGCTACATCTAATTTTTAAATATTACTTCTTTTTTAAATATATTCATGAATAAAAAAATTAAAATTGCTTTTTTACTTGTTTTTGCAATCATTATTTTGTTTGGAATATATTATGTAAATGATTATTATCATTCTGAAAAGACCGCCACAGACTGTTTAAACAGTAGTGGCAATGTTTCAGTATTGAAAACATCAAATGGATTATTGTTTGATGGCCCAGGCAATGATTCTGCATTGATTTTTTATCCTGGAGCCAAAGTGGAATATACTTCATATGCACCATTGCTTAAAAATATATCAAACAAAGGTATTGACACATATGCAGTTGAAATGCCATTCAATTTAGCTATTTTAGGTCAGAACAGTGCAGATGAAATTATCAAAAACTCTTCTTATAATCATTACTTCATAGCAGGTCATTCATTGGGTGGATCAATGGCGGCATCATACGTTAACAGTACAAACAATACTGAAGGATTAATATTGTTTGCTGCATATCCCACAAATGAAATTGAAAAACCAGTATTGTCAATTTATGGATCCAATGATAATGTATTGAACATGGAAAAATACAATGATTCAAAGGATTTGATTAAAAATAATTTCACTGAATTTGTAATTGATGGTGGAAATCATGCTCAATTCGGATACTATGGTAACCAGTCAGGTGATGGTATAGCTCAAATTTCACCAGAATTACAGCAAAATCAGGCTGCAAATAAAATTATATCATTTATAAATGATGTGTTAGCATGAAATTCGAGATTAAAAAATTCAATGAACTGTCAATTTTGGAGTTATATGCAATTTTAAGATTGAGAGTAGAAATATTTGTTGTAGAACAGGATTGTCCATATCAGGATTTGGATAATAAGGACCAAAGTGCATATCATTTAATCGTTAAGGATAATAATGAAATAGTTGGTGTTTTAAGAATAATTCCAGAGGGTGTTTCATATAAAGAAATGGCTATTGGCAGATTGGTAGTTAAGGAATCTCATAGGGGTCAAGGCATTGCTTTAAAAATGATGAAAAAAGCCATAAATTTTATTGTAAATGATTTAAACAAGTCAAAAATTAGATTATCCGGTCAGGCTTATTTGATTGATTTTTATCAAAATTTGGGATTTAAACGAGTTTCTGAAGTTTATCTGGAAGATGGTATTGACCATTATGAATTTTTATATGAAAATAATTAGTTAAATTTAAATTACTTTATAAATATAAATGATGGTATTGATTTTAATAGTGATTTTATGGCATCAGTTCAATTAATGGGATTAAATTTTATGACAATATCTTTACTTGAGTTTGTTATTGATATATTTGTTTTTATATAGGTTATATCATTGTTGGTAAAGTATATTCAAGTATAAAGGACAGTAAGCATTTTGATTTGAAGAGTTATATTCCTGAAGATGAAGTTCATTCATTAAGACAAATATTCTACTTGATATTGCTTGCAGCATGTTTCATAAATGTTCTTTATTCAATTGTTTATTATAATAGCAATTTAATTTATTTCTCAGTTTTTGATTGTATATTATCATTATATTTCTGTTTAACTCTTGATAAATCAACATGGAAAAATAAAATACTTCTATTTTTAATAATTCCTTTCGGTTCTTTGTCCTATTTGATTTTTGGAGCTACATTGATAGATTTAGTCAATTTTATTCACTTGCCAATATTCATTTATTTGGCTAAATTAAGTTATGATAATTTCCAGGAGTATACAACTTCACATGGATTGGGAGTAACTATATTATTGTTATTTGCAATTATTGTTTTCAGTTTAATTATTACTTCAATATCTGAAGGAGTTAGCTTGTTGGATGCTCTTGTGATGGCTTCTAATGCTTTTACAAGTAATGGTTACACTGTTTTGGGAAATACTGCAATAGGTAAACTTGATAGTTTACTATTGGTTTGGAGTGGTTATGTGTTGTCTGGTGTGGGTACAGCTACATTGACTGCAGGTATCTTAATAAGGCATTTTAATCATAAATTTGATGAATTAAAAGAATATATTGATGAAAAAGACAATAAATAAGTTATAATAAAACTTTATTTATCACTTGTTTTAAAGATTATAAATATGTTTAGACAAATGAGAAGGGTAAAACAGCAACTTTCACAAGATGAATGTGTTGAAATATTAACCAATGAGCCTCGTGGAGTATTGGCATTGCTTGGGGATAATGATTATCCCTATGCAGTTCCAATGGATCATGTATATGTTGATGGTAAAATTTACTTTCATGGAGCTCAAAAAGGCCATAAGAAGGATGCAATAGAAAATTACCCTAAGGTTTCTTATTGTGTAATTGATGAAGGTGTTATGGAAGATGGAAACTGGTGGTACACATTTAAAAGTGTAATTGTTTTTGGTAAAATCAGGATCTTAACTGATATTGATGAGAAAAAGGAAAAACTGACTGATCTTGGGGATAAGTTCTTTCCAACTCATGATTATACAATTGAAGAAGTTAACAAATTCCTAAATAAAACTGAAGTTTTTGAACTTGAAATTGAGCATATGAGTGGTAAATTCGTACGTGAAAAATAGCTTTGAGTTTTTATGAATAAATCTAAACGAATTTTTTATTTTGATGTATTAAGGGCAATTGCAATAATTGGGATAGTATTTTGTCATGCAGCTATCTTCTTTTTAATAACTGGTGTTAACAGTTCGTATTTTCCAGTTACTGCTTTTTTTGATTGCTTAAGGGATTTTTCAATACCTATTTTTGTCATGCTTAGCGGAGCATTACTGTTGAATCGGGATGATTCTTTAATTAAATTTTTCAAAAAGAGATTGTCAAGATTATTAATTCCATTTCTATTTTGGGTTTTAGTTTATGTTGCATATGCATCAGTTTATATCTGGCATGGATTCAATATAAAAAGTTCAATTGATATATTATTGGGAACATCAGGAACTCTTGGAGTAACATTTTGGTTCATATGGATGATAATAATATGTTATTTGGGAATATTTGCAATAAATAAAGTGATTAAGTTTGGAAATGAAAGAAAAGAGAATTTTGACAGTATTTTCATTAAAATTTTAACAGGCTTATCTTTAATTTATATATTGATTTCTGAATTTGGTTTATTTAATCCATATTTTTCTAGATTGGTATATTTTGTATCTTTTATATCATATATTGTAATTGGATATTTCATTGCCAATAATGATTATGTTGGAAGAAAAATAGATTCAAAAATTATTATTGCAGTTACATTAGTTGTATCAATAATTTTATATTCCTATTATATATTTGGATTTGTAGTTCCTCAATCAACTTCAAGCAATCATTTTGTTTATAAAGGATATTTTAATCTATTGATTTTAGCTTTATCTGTAAATATATTCATATTTTTCAAGTATTTGTCTAAAACAAAATTTTTAACAAATATTGAAAGTAATAATGTAGGAAATGCAATAACTGTGTTTAGTAACTACAGTTTTGGATTATATTTATGCCATTATCTTATAATTTACCATTTAAAAATAAATTACACTAAATTCTTTTTAGACCAAAATTTCCTGATATCAATACCTCTTCTGGTTATAATTGTTATAGTGATATCTTTAGTGATATTGTGGATTTTAGATAAGATTCCATATCTAAATAGATTTTCCGGTAAAAGTTAAAATGAATTAACTACAAATTATATTTTATGATTGGTAATGATTGGGATTTGGCTTTAAAGGATGAATTTGAAAAGGACTATTTTTTAAAGATTATGGAATTTATTGAAGAGCAATATGAATCAAAAACAGTCTATCCTCCTTATGAAGACATATTTAATGCATTCAAGTTAACTCCTCTAAATAATGTTAAGGTAGTTATTTTAGGTCAGGATCCGTACCATGAGGAAGGCCAGGCTCATGGTCTTGCATTTTCAACACTTGGTGGCAGACCAATTCCAAGATCTCTAAAAAACATTTTCAAGGAAATCTATGATGAATATGATTATCCGATTCCTGATTCTGGCTGCTTGGAGAAATGGGCAAAACAGGGTGTATTTCTACTAAATACTGTGTTGACAGTTGAGAAAGGCAATGCAAATTCCCACAGCAAATGCGGATGGCAGACTTTCACTGATAATGTAATTAAAATATTAAATAACCAAAAACAATCAATTGTATTCTTGCTTTGGGGAAAACAGGCAGAAAAGAAAAAGGAATTGATTACAAACCCTAATCATTTGGTTTTGATTACATCCCATCCTTCACCGTTTTCAGCACGAAGGGGATTTTTAGGATCTAATCATTTTAGATTGGCAAACGAATTTTTAAAAGAAAATGGTGTTGGTGAAATAAATTGGCAACTCCAAAATGATCTTTTTGATTTTAAATAGTTAAATTACTATTTCATAATCTGTTTTTCTATTGTCTCTCATTCTGGAGTCCATATCCACCAAATCATAGACTAATGGATTGGAAATTAACATAGACCATATTTCATAAGTTGTTTTAATAAAATCATCGTTTAACTTTATGTGGTCATGGACAATTGGGCATTTGTATGGAAATTCGCTTTCATCAAATATCAAATGGAATTCTCCTTTTTTATTGATGTGCGGGATTAAAGGAAATGTTCTACATTGAATAGGTCTGATGCTTCGGTCGCATCTTGGTGGATTGATACATTTAACTAGATATATTTGTCCTTTCCAGGAATGAGGGTATTTTATTTCGGATGAATCAATATAATATAACTCATAGCTATCACTATCCTCATACATCAACTCTTCACCAGGTAATAGATATAATGCTAAATCTTCATTTCGATAGTCTTCTTCATCATAAACACAACATACTTCACCACATAACTTTCCGCAGTCAAAATCAACTGGAGATACTTTATCTAGTTTATCATATATTTTTTGTATTGTTTTTTTCATTTCCTCAGCTGTAATTTCCATATTAATTCAACTCTAAAAATAGTATATGTCTTTTATGATATTTGAAAATTAATGTTAAAAAAAAGTAAAGAATTGATAGAAAAATCTCCATCAATTTTATCTGTCTGTATTGAATTTATCACTTGATTTAATTCCAACAAGTGATGCGAATATTGATAAAACACAAGCTACTGTACAAATTCCACAGATGATTTGAGATGCTTGCACAATCATTGTTGCATATTGTGGAGCGAGTTCTAAACTACCCATCACCCAAGCGAATATAAGTGTTAATAAACCTAAACTCATTGTTTGACCAATTGTTCTCATGGTTGCCTGTGATGCAGATGCAGTTGGCGCATCTTTTGGTGGAACTGAACTCATAATTGCATTCATGTTTGGAGATGAGAAGAGTCCCATACCAATACCCTGCAATACCATAGCTAATACTACGATGTAAAGAGGTGTGTCTCCAGTTAGGAATGTCAATATTGCAAGTGCAACAGCAGCAATTCCAATTCCAATTGCAGCTAATTTCTGTGGATGTATCTTATCGGATAGTTTTCCAGCATTAGGTGCCATTATTGCCATGATAATTGGTGTGATAATTAATATCATGCCAGACATTTGTGCATCCCATCCTCTTACGTACTGGAAGTGGTAGTTTAGGATTGTGGTAACAACCATTATTGCAAGGTAACTGCATAATGCTGCAATGTTGGATGATGTGAATTTTTTGTTTCTAAACAGATTCATATTGAAAACTGGGGATTTTTGCCTTAACTCATATACTCCAAATATTGAAAGTAAAATAATTCCAGCAACGGTTAATAATTTACCAGTTGTTGTGATTAAAGTAGTGAATCCGTAAATGAATGATAAAATTCCAATGGCATATACAATAGATCCAACTTTATCGATTGTGTCATCTTGATATGTTGTCCACTCTTGAGGGATTTTTAAGATTAATAATATGATACATAATACTAAAAATGGAATCACAAAGTAAAACATTGATCTCCATCCTAGATTATGAACTAAAAATCCACAGATGACTGGTGAAAGTGAAGTTGCAAGATAAACTCCAGTTACTGTAAAACCTAAAGCTTTTCCTCTGTTTTGTGGTTTAACTGCATGAACTACCATTGCCATTGCAGATACATTTAGGAATGCAACACCTGCACCTTGGATAATTCTGAATACTAAAAATGATTCGGTTGAAAATGCAATACATGCACCTATGGAACCTAATAAAAATACTATTATTCCTGCAAGTAATGATTTCTTAACACCGAATTTTCCTGAAATTTGTCCTGCTGGAACAGTAAACACTGCTACAACAAGGAAAAATATTGTAGGTACCCAGTTTTGAATAACATTATTCATAGCAAAGTCCTGTGCTATTGCTGGAACACCTATTACCACACCATTTGATAAAAACACTGCAAAGAATGAAGTTATAAATGATATGAATATAACATATGTTTCGAATTCTATTTTCATTATTTCTCCTCTTTTAATTTATTAGTCGATAAGTTTCATGCCGTTGATGGCTATTTGTCTGATTTTTTCTTTTAATTCAATATCTTCCTCACTAATTCCAACCTGCTCTTCCCAGTCCAGGGAAATCTGTCGTATCTTTGGAACTAATGCGTCGGCTTTTTCTGTAGTTTTTAACATATATTTGCGTCTGTTTTCAGGATTCACTTCTCTAATGATATATCCATCTTCTTCCAGTTTTTTCAGTGCTTTTGCCATATTTGCTTTGCTTTCGCCGTAAATATTGACCAAATCGTCCTGTGAGCAGTTAGGATTGTCATAAATCATCATTATATATCTTATTTCACGGTTCAAGTTTAGTTCCTGGATTCGTGAATTTAAATATTTCAATTGATTTTTGGAGATGTTATGAATCCATCCAATCAGTGGAGCATTGTCAAAAACATCGGGATTATTATCCATTTTTTCACCTGATTTATCATATTTAAATAATATACTATAAATGTTTCTTTTGAAACAGTTATGAATGAAACATTATTACTAAAAAATATTTAAATGAATATTGCTAAATATATAAATAATTTATAATTGTTTTATGAGGTAGGACTATGAGTAAAATGGAAATAGAATTAACTGATGAACAAATGGAAAAAGTGAAACAACTGGAAGCACAAAACATTACTGTTGGTCAAGCTATTGACATGCTTTTTGAATTGAAAGAAAAAGCATTGCCTGAAATTGAAAAACTAGAAAAATCTGGTTTACTTGAAGTTGATGTTGACGCTAAAGCTGAAAACTTGGACGAAAACTATGGTGATTCCGAAAAAACCTATGAAATGGAAGTTCAAGATTTAAAACACAAAATCAAATGGAGTAAGGAATTCTTTAAATTCTAATTCCTTTTTCTTTTTTTAAACTTTAATAGTTATTATTTGAATTCTAAAAAGGTGAAAGCTTGAAGAGAAAAACAAAAATAATAATTATTCTTCTTTTTTTAATTTTTGGAGCTATTTTCGTTTCTGGAAGTGGACTTTTCATACCTGATGCTAATTATGCAACAATTGCAGATACAAACATAGGTACTGTAGAAGTTGGAATTTATGGAAATCCAAATGCTACTAACTGTATTGCATTAATAACTGGAATCCATCCAAGAGAAACACTTGCAATTGACCCTGAAATCAATGCTGCAAAACAGTTTGCAGGTGATAACGTCAAAATAATCCATTATAAGGTTACTGTTACACAGGATGCACAGGATTACAGTCAAGGAAGAGCAAATGGTGAAAGTCTGGTTCATGACTATGTAAATCCTAATGTAACAGCCAGTGATGCTGATGCAGTAGTAATAAGCCATTCTCATATTCCTGAATATGGTGAAGGATTCTATGTAGCAACTCCTGCAATGGATGATGCATCAGTTAGGATAGCACAAAATATAGAAGATTCAAGTGATTTTAATTATTATCCAGTAACGGGTGGTGAAACATACAAGTCAACATCTGCAGTTTTGGTATCAAAGCCGATAGCCAATGCAGGGTATCCGACATTTGTATATGAAGTACCTGAAGATGTATGGGAATTTATGATAACTATGAAAACAAAAGATCTCTTCGGCATGATTGCTGAAAATATTTAGATAATAACTTATAATATTTTAAATAAAATTTTAATTCAGAGGTTAATTTTATGGATTATGATGTCATTTATATTGGAAGTGGAAATGCAGCATGGCAAGGAGGCCGTTTCTTAAGAAAAGCAGGTCTTAAAATATTAATTATAGAAGAAAGCCTTTTCGGTGGAGCATGTGCAAACAGAGGTTGCAACTCAAAGGCACTGCTTGATGCACCATATGAAATCAAAGCATTAGCTGACAATTTTGAGGGTGTGGGAAAAGCAGGCAACTTTGAAGTCAGCTGGCCGGATTTAATGAAATACAAACAGAAACGTATTTCAGGAATGGCTGAATTTTTAGATGGCAAATTCAAGGAATATGACTTGGATGTTGCACATGGAAAAGGAGTGATTGTGGATGAACACACAGTAAAAGTGGGCGATGAAACCTTCACAACAGATAAAATTGTAATATGTACAGGTTTAAAACCAGTCATTCCAGACATTAAAGGTAAGGAATACTTGCATGACAGCACTGACTTTTTAGATATTGCAGAGCTTCCAAAGCATGCAATCATAATTGGTGCAGGATTTGTTGGTATGGAGTTTGCATCAATACTTGCAGAAGCAGGACTTGAAGCAGATGTTATAATTCGTGGAAACATGGCATTAAAGTACTTCCACCAGCCATATGTGCAAAATGTAATTGAAATCCTAAAGAAGAAAAATATTCGTTTCCATTTCAACCAGACAGTAAAAGAAGTCATTAAGGATGAAAGTGTCATAATCGATAATCCTGAAGCTAAAGTTGCAAATGTTGAAAATTCAATTAACTGTGATGAATTCCTAAGAGATCCAGAAGCAAAAATAGACAATAAAGCTTATGATAATGCATTTACAGTCAACCTTGAGAATGGTGAAAGCATAACTGGGGATTATGTAATTGCAGCTATGGGAAGGGAAGCAAATGTTGAAGATATTGGCCTTGAAAATGTAGGATTGACATACACAAGTAAAGGAATCAAGGTAAATGGACACCTGCAGACTGCTGTTCCAAACATATATGCATCAGGAGATGTTGCAGATACAGGAATAGCTAAACTCGTAACCGTTGCAATACATCACTCAAAATATCTCGCAAAAGAGCTATTGGGTGAAGCTGATGAAATCAAATATCCTGTAGTGCCTGCAGTTGCATATACAATACCAAGAATAGCAACAGTCGGTGTTCCAGCATACATTGCAGATAAAAGCGATGAATATGAGGTTCACACAATAAGATATGGTAATTCATATTCTATTGAACTTAAAAATGATAAAACAGCTGAAGTAAAAGTAATTGTTGATAAGGAATTGAATATTGTAGGTGCTGAAATATATGCAGCAGATGCAGAAAACGTAGCAAACATGTTTACATTCATTATCAATAAAAAAATAACTTTGGAAGAGCTTGATGAAATGATTTATGCATTCCCTTCAAGTAGTTCTGTATGCTTGTATAAGTTACACAAGATACATTACAAATTTTAATTAATTTTTTATATTTAAAGTAGTCTCAAAAGTTTTTTTGAGTTCTTCTTTATTATTTTTATATTCTGGATAGTTTGGACTTTCTACAATGAAAGCCGCCAACTCATAAATTACTTTATTTGATTTTTTACCGTACTCTGTTAAGTGGTATTCTGTAGATACTGGTGATGTGTTTATTATTCTTTTTTCGATTAGTCCTTTTTCTTCCATTTCTTTGAGGCGTTGGGATAAAACTTTATTGCTTAAGTTAGGTTTATCTTCCTGGAAGTCTTTGAACTGCTTTTTTCCAAAGAACATGTCTCTTATTAATTGAATGGTCCATTTTTTATTAAACAACTCGACTGCTTTATTTATTGGACATTCCATACCTGACTTAGAACTCATGATTAATTGTATAATATTGAAACATATAAATCTTTTTTAGTTACCAAACGGTTACTCAGTTATTTTTTAGTTACAAAATCTATTTATTAATGTCTATACATAATATAACTTGTCGAGTGAACTTAAATGGTTAAATATTTCTATTTAATTTCATTTACTTAAATTAAAAACTGTTAAGGAGAATATTATTATGAATGAAGTAATTAAATTTTTAAGCGAAAACCCTGTAGAATACTTAGCAACTTTAGGATTAGATGGTCAGGCAAAAGTAAGACCAATCATGTATTACTTTGAAGAAATGGAAAACCTTACTTTTGTACAAGCAACCAAAAGCCAATGTTTAAAGAATTGGAAGCAAACCTTAAATTTGAACTTACAGCAGCAAATCCTGAATTTGCATGGTTAAGAATTGCAGGTGAAGTGGAATTTACAGATGAGTGAAGTGTTTACTATTTCTGGTAAAGCTACTATTGCTGATTTTTCAGGAGAGCCAGCAAAACAATTTGAAATCTAAATCTTTTTTTTCTTTTTTTTTATTTTCATAAATTTTATATCGTATTTTAATTAACATAATATTGATTAGGTGATATTATGTCTCAGTTTTCTTATAGATTTGCCAAAAAGGAAGATTTGCCTTTAATTTTAGAATTCATTAAAGAATTGGCTGAATATGAAAAAATGCTTGATGAAGTTATTGCAACAGAAGAACTATTGAACGAATGGATCTTCGATAAAAAGGTTGCAGAAGTGATATTTGCACTTGAAGATGACAATGAAGTTGGTTTTGCATTGTTTTTCCATAATTTCTCAACATTTTTGGGTCGTGCAGGAATTTATCTTGAAGATTTGTTCGTAAAGCCGGAATATCGTGGAAAAGGTTATGGTAAGGGATTAATTAAAACATTGGCAGAAATTGCAGTTGAAAGAGGCTGTGGGAGATTGGAGTGGTGGTGTCTTAACTGGAACCAGCCAAGCATTGATTTTTACTTGTCTCTTGGTGCTGAACCGATGAAAGACTGGACAGTATTTAGAATAAGTGGAGATACATTAGGTGAATTGGGAAAAAATAAGTGAATAATTCAATGGAATTATTCTTTAATTTGGTATCTGTCAATGATTTCAATTATTTTTTCTGAAGGTGCCTGAACATCAACATATGTTATTAGATGTCAAATATATTGTTTTTTCTTAAGCAATCGTTTTCATATTTGCACAATTCAGAATTCCAAAATTCATTGATTTTATCATTTTTTTATTTTGTGCATCTTCAGCTATTTTAATACCTAATTCGAAAGCATTTTTTAAATCAACGGGGAATTGTTCATCCCTATGTTTTGCTTTTTCACTTTCCTTGAAAATATCATTTTTATATTTGCTGTAATCCTTAAACTGATATGTATTGTATGCTTTTAGGAATATGGTTTGGTGAACATGTTTCCAATAACTGTTTCTAATGAATCAAGAGTGAAATCGTAGTTTTCCTGACAGAATTCTTCAGTCACATTCATAGTATAAATCATTGCTGTTGGCATTCTTTTGTCTGAAAGAGGGCCTTCAGTTACACTATAAACCAATTTTGGGAATAAAAATCTTTCCATAAATGATCAAATTTCATTTTAAAATGCTCCTTTATAAATAAAATTAAATTTTGTAATTTATTTTATATATTACTAAATAGAATATATATGTATTCTTTATATTTTTTTAAAATATCATGGAGTGAATCAAAAAAATTTAAAAGAGGTATTAAAAATGGAATTAAGTGAAATTTTAGGGGATGCTTTGGCATACCCATTAAATAACGTTAAAGCACTTATTATTTATGTAATTCTTGGAGTAATCGCTGCAATTGTTCTTACTTTTACTGGTGTGGGTACTATTGCAAGTTTCGCTACAGACCACTGGTTAGTTGGTGGAGGAATTGCAGTTATAGGATTAATCATTGCTTTAATCATATTTTTAGTAATTGAAGGGTACTGTTTGGATATTGTAAAATTCGGAATTAACAGAGAAAACAGAGGTCCTGAAGTAGATGTTGTAAGACAAGCAATCAATGGTTTAAAATTATTTGTTGTAAATGTTGTCTACATGATCATTCCTTTTGTTGTTACATATATTTTAGGTAAATTATTAGGACTTGTAGGTTCAATCATTGGATTAATTGTTATTATTGTATTTGCATTCACTTTATTCATGGCACAATGCAGATTAGCTAAAAATGAAAATTTATCCGATGCTTTAAACATTCCTGAAGCTATTGCTGATATCAGTAGAGTAGGAATATTAAAAATCCTAGCTCTTATTGTATTATTAGCTATTGTATGTATTATTGCAGGAGTTATTTTTGCTGCAATTGCTAGCTTAGGTGATGCTGGATCTACTATTTCATTAATTTTAAGTGGGATATTTGAAATCTACTTCTTATTTGTTGCTTACAGAGCATCTGGTTTATTATATTCTAATGCTTAGAATTAATAAACTCTTTTTTTATTTTTTTTATTTTTTATAATACTATTTGTCACCCTTGATAAGTGATAAAATGTTTTTATAATAACAAACAAATATTAATTATTGTAAGAGTTGTCTTAAATGAAAACTCTTAAAAAATATGCATTATTCATTGGAATATCATATTTTTATTCTCAAAAGAGATTGTCTTAAGTTTTATACTTAAAGATTATTATGTCAACCTCAAAAAAAATACCTTTTAAATTAATAAAATTTAAGATAATTCTCTAAAACTTAGGAAAGATTGTATTATATTATAATTTTTCAAAAATCAGCCATTTTCGATTATAATATTTAATTGAAAAATTTCATAAATAAAATTCATTTGTATATGTACGAAAGGTTTATATACTATCGAACAAATATTAATAATCAAGATGATTATCTTAAAGTATTATCACTTTACATGTCAACCTTTTTCCGAACTTAATGTTTTTCTTTAAGATATTCTATCTCCAAAATGAAAGGTTGTTTTCTCTTTTATTCTGCCTGATAAACCATATTTTTTATTAAATAAAAAACAATCTTTCAACATTAATTATTTTTTTTACAGATATTCTAAAAGAATAAATATTATAATTTACTATTTTTAAATAATGAAAGTTGTTGCTAGTACTAGGAATGATAATCTAAAAAGATTAAATGAGATATATAAAGTTCTTAAAAAGAATGATTTTGGTTATTTAATTGAGGAAAATACTTTTTTTAGGAAATTTCCTTTTTTAAGAAACTATAAACTTGAAAAAGAAGATGATTTTCCGGATGAATCAGTTCCACTAAGAATTAGAAAAGTACTAGAAGAATTAGGTCCTGCATACATTAAACTAGGTCAAATGTTAAGTACAAGACCTGATTGGGTAGGTCTTGAGATTGCTGAAGAGCTTGAACAGTTGAGAGACAACACTCCTGTCACTCCATTTGATGAAATGAAGGAAGTTATTGAAGATGAGTTGGGCCAGCCTATTGAAAATATATATTCTGATATTAATCAAAATCCAATAGGTTCAGCATCCATTGGACAAGTTTATAAGGCTAGATTGAAAAGCACTGGTGAAGAAGTTGCAATTAAAGTTCAAAAGCCAAAATCCCGTGAAATTATTGAATCAGATATCAAAATAATGAAATTTCTAGCAAAAAGAATAGACAGATATATTGTAACAACCAAATCATTAAATCTGCCAGCTATTATAAGTGAATTTGAAAGATCAATTCTTAAGGAAATCAATTATCTAGAAGAATTAATGAATATGCAGAATATTTTAAAGAACTTCCGTAATGTTGATTATATTAAGATTCCAAAGGCATACGCTGATTACTGCAGTGAAAAACTAATCACTATGGAACTTATAAGGGGTGTAATGGTTAATGATTTGATTGAAGGTAATTATCCTCATATCAATAAAAGAAAAATTGCTGATTATGGCCTTAAATCTTATTTTAAACAGATTTTAATTGATGGGTATTTCCATGCAGACCCGCATCCTGGAAATCTTATAGTGACACAGGACAATAAGTTATGTTACATTGATATGGGTATGATTGGTATATTGAGCGAGGACTTCAAGGAAAATATAGCTGAACTTATTTTGCTTTTAATAAGTGGAAACACTGACAATATAATTAAACAATTGATTTATATGGATATTATTTCACCGTCACAGAATACTCCTGAATTGCGTGCAGATATCAATGATTTATTGAATCTTTATTATGGTGCTGAGTTAAAGAATATGGATGGTGCAATGGAAGATTTGCTAAATGCAATGATTAAGAATCACATTGTTCTTCCAAATGAATTTGTAATGATTGGACGTGGAATAGCTTTGATTGAAGATACTGGTAAAAAGCTTGATCCTAATTTCAACGCTGCAACTGAACTAAAGAAATTATCCAGAAAAATTGTAATCAATAAATATAAACCTGAAAGATTGGCAAAAGTCAGTTTGAATTACCTTTTGCAGTTGGAACATCTGGCAAAGGATTTACCTGATACAATAAACAGTACTATATCAAAATTGGAAGAAGGTAATATTGAAGTAAAATTGAAGCATGAAGGAATTGGTCAATTGATTAATCAGTTATCCATTTCATTAATCTTGTCATCATTGATTATTGGTTCTTCCCTTGCTCTTATTACAGATGTTGGTCCTACATTATTCGGCCTACCTATACTTGGATTGGTAGGTTTTGTTTTTAGCGCAGTTTTGGGCGGATATTTAGTTTTAATGAATGTAATGTACAAATGATATGAGTATAATAAATAATGAATACATTTATACCATTGTTTGTCCAAATATTATAATGTTATTTTTACATTTTATTTTTGATATTAAATTGATTTTTAGTCAATTTGATGCTTTTAAAGAAAAATAATTTATTTTTTTTTATTTATAATTCTATTAAAGTGGGGCGTTATTATATGGCAAATATGGGAGAATCTGATAATAAATGGAAAATTCTCACTGCATTATCTCTTGGAGTGTTAATGGCAGGTATAAACACTAGTATTGCAAACGTTTCACTACCAAATATTCAAATTTACTTTCAAAGCAATCTAAGTGTAACTGGTCTTGTTTCCACTGCGTATTTCATATCATTTATAGGATTCGCACTTTTTGCAAGCAAATTGGGTGACAGATACGGTCATGATAAAATATTTATCATCGGAGTCATTAGCTTTGTTGTAACTTCAATTTTATGTTCAATTGCTCCTTCAATTGAATTGCTGATATTCTGCAGATTTTTACAAGGAATTGCTGGATCAATTCTCCTTTCAGGGCCTATGGTAATTTTGGAAAAAGCATTTTCAGTAATTCATTTAGGAAAGGCTTATGGAATTTATTCAGTTTTTGCAGCTGTAGGTCTTACTATTGGTCCTGCAATAGGAGGTATATTGCAGGGAATGTTTAATTGGAGAGCTATCTTTTTAATTAATGTTCCAATTGGTATTTTGACATTTTTCTTAAGTGTTTACAGTTTGGATAAGATAGAAACAATGGATGTCAGATGGGATATTAAAGGATTGATTGGAATTTTCTTATCAATTGCATTAATAATTGCAACAATGACATTTATTGAAGATAAAGATTATATTTACTTTTTTGTATCATTAATCCTATCATTAATTTCAATAGTTGCTACAATTAAAATAGAACAAAATGCTGAAGATCCTCTTTTAAATCTTAGTCTATTTAAAAATAAAACATTTGCTACAAGTTCCATCAATCTTCACCTGGCATATGTAGCTGAATACCTATTTATTTATGGATTACCTTACTTTTTGGAAAAAGTAGTTCATGATGGATCCAGTATGGTAGGTTTGATTTTAAGTGCTGCACCAATATTAATGATTTTTATTGCACCATTAAGTGGAGAAATAACTGATCGTAAGGGATATGTATTACCAACAATCGCAGGATGTATAATCTGCATAATATCAAGTATATTGATTATTGGAACAAATACTGAGAGCCATGGATTGGCAATATTCATAATATTTGCTATTTATGGAATTGGATGTGGACTATTGCAGTCACCAATCAATAAGGCAATTATGATTTCAGTTCCTGAAAAATATAGTGGAACAGCATCAGGTGTTATTCAGGCATCAAGGAATCTAGGAATAAGTTTTGCTGTATGTTATGGAAGTTTAATATATGCTCTTAGTGTATCTGCCCAAAATATGCAGAAAAATGTATTGTTTGGATCTGCAGCACAGCAGCTAACCTCAGGTTTACACTATATTGCAATATTTTCAATAATATTAAGTGTAATTGTAATTATTCTTACTGTTGTAGGTAAGAATGAAAAAAAAGAAAAAAATAGTGTTTAAATTCTTTAAACACTATAATCCGAAGAATAAGTAGATAATGAATATGATGGTCATTATCCATACTAATTTGTTTAAATTTTTTGCTTTTCCTATAGCAATGTTTGTAATAGCGAAGGTTAAGAAACCGAATGCAATACCTAATGAAATGGAGTAAGTTAAAAGCATCATAATGATGGTCATGAAAACAGTAGCTACGACTGTTAAGTCTTCCCATTCAATATCTTTTAATTGTGTCATCATTAAGATACCTACAATTACCAATGCTGCAGCAGTTACAGATGATGTAAATAATGCTAACACGGTTGGAGCAAAGAATATGGAAATTAAGAATAAAACACCAGTAACAACAGCTGTTAATCCAGTTCTACCACCAAGACCAATTCCTGTTGCACTTTCTACATATGCAGTTACGGTACTTGTACCTAAAATGGAACCAATTATTCCACCTATTGCATCAGCCATGAAAGCTTTTTCAATTCCTTGTGTTTTTCCTTCTTCGTCCATGAAACCACATTGACGTGCTAAAGGAATTAAAGTTCCAGTAGTATCAAAGAATGTAACAAAGAGCAATGAGAATAAGATTAAAATCAAGTTTGGAATGTTGCTGAATAATTGTGTAAATCCAGAAGCAAATCCTCCAATCAATGAAGTATCAATGCTGGTTGAGATAAATTGAGCAGGAAGTGCAGGCATAGTCATGTCTCCTACACCAAATCCAACTGCAGTGAAAATAACTCCTAAAATTGCAGTTACGATTAAACCGATGAATACTGCAATAGGTACTTTTTTAACATATAATACTAAAGTCAATACAATACCAATTAATGCTAAAAGTGCAGGAGCGCTGAATAAAGATCCAAGTGCAACAAAAGTTGATGGATCAGCAACAATAATTCCAGCACCTTTTAATCCAATAAATGCCAAGAAGAAACCAATACCAGCACCAATAGCTAGTTTTAAGTTTTGTGGGATTGAATTAAGAATTGCTTCCCTAAGACCTGAAACTGTTATCAAGAAGAAAAGAATACTTGAAATAAATATAGCAGCAAGTCCAGTTTGCCATGTGTTACCCATACCTAAGATAATAGTATAAGTAAATAATGCGTTTAAACCCATACCTGGAGCTAATCCGATTGGATACTTGGAGAAAAGTCCCATTACAATACATGCAATACCTGATGCAAATGCAGTTGCAAAGAATACTCCTGTAGCAGGCATTCCACCTTCAGCTAGCATTCCAGGGTTTACACCTAAAATATATGACATTGCAAGAAATGTTGTAATACCTGCAATGATCTCAGTTTTAACATCTGTTTTATTTTCAGATAATTTAAAAAATTCGTTTAACATAAAACACCTCTAATAAACGAAAACTTCAATATAACACACAATATTTTAAGATAAAATCATATCTAATAAAGTCTTCATTTTTTATATTTTTTTATAAATACTATTAAAGTTTTGCTACAGTTGATTAAACTAATTATTAGATAAAAACTATTGAAATAAAGATAAATTAATTTAAATAATGTTTAAAATAATAAATTTAAATAAAAATTTTTAACATCCATTTATTTTTGATTATTAATTTTAAAACATCTAAGTATTACTGTAAAATATCTAATATTACTATTAAATTTTTGAAAACTTTTAAAATGTACAAAAATATATTAAAATATGATGATATTCGATGATTGAAATTTTTACTAGAAAATTTGTTCATGATTTTTATGATAGAAATAAAAAATCGTATGGTTTTCCACAGGATTTTTTCTTGCAATATCAATTGGAACATTTATTGTATTGAGTATAGTTATGGGTGGTGGTGAGTCAAATTCTCAAATACCAATTATTTTTGATGATTCATTATCTGCAGTTGATTATTTTATCCACAATTTTTCAGTTGACCTAATGACTATTATAAGTGGTTTGATTCTATCAATATTTGCAATTTTGTCTATTGGATACAATGCATTTCTTTTGGGGGTTTCATTTTCACTTGATCCTATTTTTTGTATTGTCTCAATATTGCCTCATGGAATATTTGAATTCGTATCATTAATACTCTCATTAAGTGGAGCATTGATTTTAACAAAATTGGAAATAAAACTGGTTAAAGCTGCTATCAGTAAAGATAAAACAGTTGGGGAAGAATGGAATGAATCTAAGATATATATTAAAGATATTTTATTGTTGATTCTTGTATCTATGGTTCTTTTAATTGTCGCTGCAATTATTGAGTCAAACATTACTCCTGCTATTGTTCACATGTTTTATTAGATGGTTTATAAAATTATAATTTTTAATTTAAATAATATTCAATATTTTTTAAAATTTTATATAATATTGCATACATATTTTCTAATGGTAATAATGTGTGATTATTTGTTTATTACTTTTTTTCAATTAAATGAAATGAGGTGAAAAATTTGAAAGTTAATCATGTTTTTAAGTTGTTAATCGTTCTTTTATTTCTGATGATATCAATATCTGCAGTTTCAGCTAATGGGGATATTAATGATACAATTGCTGTAGAAAATGTCTAATTTGAGGACAGTATTGTTGAATCTCAAACTTCAAATCCAGTAATTGAATCTTCTAATGATGATGTTTTAACTGATGATAATGTTGGTACTTTATTTGAATTAAAAGAGTTAATTGATTCAGATACTTCAGGTTATCTCACTTTGAATAAAGATTATGCATATAATCCAGATACTGATAGTGACTTAATAAATGGAATTGTCATCAATAAACCAATATCCATTAATGGAAATAATCATTATGTTGATGGAAAAAATGTATCTTCTTCATTTTATATTACAAATTATAATGTAAATCTGTGGAATGTAAATTTATTAAATAATCCTGGATTGTATACAGCAGGGTCAAATTCATATATTGAAATTAATGGAACTAATTATAAACGATTCTGTCTTAATCACTATAGGAATGCTGTTACTGGTAAATCATTCCTTGTCAAATATGAGTGTTGTACTTAATAATAATGACCATTCTAATGTTGCTGAATATATTAAGATAATAATTTACTATGATATTCTTAATAATGATGTGACAGTATGGGATTTTACTGATAAAGATTATTTACATAGTTCTAAAAGTGGTGTTCAAAAGGTTATTTCATTATATGATAGTGGAGTACGTGTTCCTGACACTGAATTTAAGAAAATAAATGACACTACATTTGCAGTCTATGATTTTGTAGTTGTTTATTCACCAGATACTCGTGTACAAAACTTATTTGGTTACAATGTTGAGTATTATACAATTATTTATAATATGTCTTTAAGTAAGACATGTATGGATCCTAATGTTTCAGTTGGGGATACTGTAAGATTTGTATTGAATATTACAAATACTGGTAACTGGAATATAACAAATCCTTACATTAAAGAAAAGAGTTTTGATGGTTTAATTTATATAGGTTATACTGATGATACTGGATTGTGGTCTTATCAAGACAATTATTCCTGGAATTATAATGGTAATTTGACTGAAGGGCAAACAGCTGGTTTAACTGTAATGTTTAAAGTTACTAAGGCAGGTAATTTCATTAATATTGCTGTTGCAGGGTATAATGAAACTACTGAGATTAAATATAATGTTTTAGAAAATGAAACTTATAAAGTCACTGCTAACGATACAAATGAAACTGTTAATGTAACAGATAATGAAACATATGAATTTGAAGAACTTGAGGATATTGATGAGACTGAAAATGTTACTGAGAATACCAATGAAGATATTGCAAATTCAGTAAGCAAATCATCTTATTCTGCAGGAGCTCATGGTACTGGTAATCCATTATTAATTTTATTAATTGGATTGGTTTCATGTATTTTTGTACCATTAAAACGTAAAAAATAGTTGTTTTAAGTGTTTAAATGCACTTATTTTATTTCTTTTGAACTTTTTCACTTTCTAATTCTTTAATTGCATTTTTAGTTATCCATTTATACATGACTTACAGTCAATAGCTAAAATTTCATTTGAAACTTCCAATGCTCTTTTATTTAAAAATTTATTTTTCTTTCCAATGCTTCTAAGCGCCCAATTCACGGCTTTCTTTACAAAATTACGATTATCATTAGATCCATTAATTATCAATGGGAAAAATTTTTCAAAGTAATCATTTTTCTGATTTCTTGTCATGAACTGCAATAACTGCAATTAGACTGAATGCTGTTCTTTTCTTCTGATTTTGCCCAAATGGGAATTTTATCTATTGCACTAGGCATATAATATAGGATATTTATGCATGCCTGGTCAACGATGTCCCAGTTGTCAAAATCATGAACCCATAAATCAAGCTGATTTTCTGTGACTTCATTCGGGTCTTCTATTAATGTAGCAAGTATCCGTGAATCATGATATCCATGATTCCATAATTTGATTGATAATTTATGATCAGTTCCAATATCTTTGGCTAATTTTCTCAAAACAGGCATTTTAATACCGTAAGTTTTACTGCTTCCTGCCTTAAGTCTCTTCATTGTTTTAAGATTATTTTCATCATGATTTTCATTAAAAAATTTGATTATTTCTTCAAAATCCATAATTTGACCT
The DNA here is from genome assembly GCA_022775905.1 of Methanobrevibacter sp. Classification (NCBI taxonomy): domain Archaea; kingdom Methanobacteriati; phylum Methanobacteriota; class Methanobacteria; order Methanobacteriales; family Methanobacteriaceae; genus Methanobrevibacter; species Methanobrevibacter sp. The sequence goes on along the minus strand of JALFJX010000027.1, from coordinate 32,095 downwards.
TTTTAATGTTAGTTGAGTAATCGTTTATATTTTAAAATGGATTGATGTAATGTTAATAAAAAATAGCTTTTAAAAAATTAAAAAATTATTTGCTTTGGTTTTTTGCTTGTTTATATGCAATATATTCTTCTTTAGTTTTAGGATTTCTGAACCTTCTATAAAATTTAACGAACATTTCAACGAAAACTCCAATTAAAACAACTCTGATTAATGTACCTTCTCTGATACCAACTAAACTGCCAAGTAACCAGAATGATGCAATAGCACCTAAAACAACAAGAGTAAAATCAATCATTTGACGTGTTAAGCTGAATTTTTTATTAATCACATCACATATTGCAAATGCAGCTCCATCTTGAGGCAATAATAATGTGTCAGATTTTGCCTCAAGCCAAATTCCAAACCCTGAAACTATGCAACTTAATACGCATAATCCTATTTTTGCAATGTAAAAATTAGGTTCTATCCATGAAAAGATTCCTAAATTGATATCTACAAAAACACCATATAATAAAGCTAAACCAAATTGTAGAACATTGATTTTTTCAAAATCATGTTTTAAAATTAAAATGATAATACAGTTCCGATTGCATAAAAAAATAATCCTGCGATGAGAATGCCATATTGGCTTATTTGATAAGGAATGCTGTCTTCACCTAATCTGTGTTTAAATCCATCAAAGAAATTATTTATTATGCTACTTCCCCCAAATGAAAATTAAATTTAACACTAATAATTTATATGTTTTTATTTATATGTTTATACATTTGATTTTTAATCAAGTATTATTGTAATATTATTCAGTTTTTGATAAAATATTTAAAAGATTATAACAAAATATTGAATTGATAATTAGAAAATTGATGAGAAAATATGAAAAATTTATTGATAGTTTCTGGTCATCCATATGCAAGTCAATCTGTTGGAAATAAAAGAATTATTGAAACTTTGAAAGAAAAGTATCCCTATGCAAGATTTGACGATTTAGCGATTCATTATCCAGATTACAACATTGATATTGAACAGGAAAAAGAAAAATTGTTATGGGCAGATATTATTGTAGTGCAATCTCCATTATTCTGGTATTCCATGACATCACTTATCATGAGATGGTTTGAAGAAGTATTTGAACACGGATGGGCATATGGTAGCCAAAATGCTCTTCAAGATAAGGAGATCATTTTAGGAATTACTGCAGGTTCTTCCAATGAAGATTATACTGAAGATGGAAAAGCAGGAATTTCTGTTAGTGAAATCATAAAACCTTATGAAGTCATTTTTGAATTCTGTAAAATGAATTATCTTGGAACAGTTTTCACCGGTGGTATGTTTAATACTGGAGACAGCACACAGGATGAAATTGAAAACATGGAAAATCTTGCAGATAAACACTGTAAAGATTTAATGAACTTAATTGAATGATTTATTCTTTTTTAGAATATTTCATATATTTTTTTTTAAAAAATTAGCTATTCATAATTTTTCTATTTAAACGGCTTATTTTTAGTTTTTAAATTAATTTTTATACTATTTTTTGAGTATTATAGTAACTTTTAATAGTATTAATTTATAAATTATTATGTAATATATTTTATTAATTTAAGAGGGTTTTTTCATGAAAAAAATTATTACATATGGAACATTTGATTTATTTCATAAAGGACACTACAACATACTTAAAAGAGCAAAGGAGTATGGTGATTATTTGGTTGTAGGTGTTACTGGTGAAAATTATGACGTTGGGCGTGGAAAGTTAAATGTTCACGATTCACTTGCAACTAGAATAGAAAATGTGCAAAAAACAGGGTTTGCAGATGAAATTATAGTTGAGGAATATCTTGGCCAGAAAATTGATGATATCATTAAATATGATATTGATTCATTTGTTATTGGTGATGATTGGGTAGGCAAATTCGATCATTTATCTAAGTACTGTAATATGGTATATCTCGAAAGAACCAAGGGTATTTCCAGCACTCAAATTAGGGAAGAAACCTTTGATCAATATGATGTGGGTATTGTTTGTGATTTCGTTGATGATAATCAGATTGTAAAAGAAGCTAAATTAGTCAATGGTTTCGAAGTTAAAAATGTTTACAGTGATGATAATAAAATATTAAATGAATTTAAGGAAAGATATGGTGTTAAAAACACTTTTGATGATTATGATGCAATGCTTGAAGAATCTGATATTATTTATGTTCATTGCGCTGCTGTTGAAAGATTTAATTACATTCAAAGAGCCCTCAAAGCAGGCAAACATGTTCTATATGATCCTCCTGCAGCATTCAGTTCAGATAAATTAATGAAATTAATGGAATTATCAAAAGAAAATAATGTCATTTTAATGGAAAATACTAAAATGGTTCATATTTATGTATTCAACCAATTATTATGGATGGCACAAGGTGGTTTAATAGGTGATATCTTAAGCTTTAACTGTTCCATATCTAAAAATGATATCACTCGTTCTAATTTATTTTATGACTTAGGTGCAATAGCATTGCTTCCAATGTTAAAAATTATGGGAGATAATTATGACAATTTTGATTTCCAAGTATCTAAAGATGGGGACAATATTGAATTTGCTTCAATGAATTTTGTCTATCCAAAAGGTAGGGCAATAATCAATGTTGGAAACACTGTTCGTGTTGATAATCAAATTGAAATCATTGGAACAGAAGGAACAATACGTATGAGAGGAGATTGGTGGAGAAGCAAAAGCTTTGAATTACATACCCCAGGTTCTAGTGATGTTCAGTTATTTAATACCAATTTTGAAGGAAATGGTTTCAAATATTTAATTAGAGACATGTCAAGGATGCTGTCTAACAATCGTATTGATTCAAAAAGTATTTTTGAAGAAGAATCATTAAAAATTGTTGAAATACTTGAATACATAAGGAAAGAGAGGTACAATAATGATTAAGGTTTTTGATTTTGAAACCTGTAAAAAAATAGGTACAAAATTATCTTCAGAAAACTTTTTTGATTGGGTTGATTTTGCTTTAAAAAATAAAACAGATTTTCAAATGCCTATTAAATCCCGTATGAGTCAAGATCATGGGGATTACTATGCTTGTATGCCTTGTATGTATGAAGATGAAAATATTGCAGGTTTAAAAATGATTGGTCGTCATTTGTTAAATCCTGGAGAAACTCGTTCAACAATGCTTGGCGATATGTTATTGTACGAAGCAGATACTGGTGTTTTAAATGCTTTAATTGACATGGAGTATATTACTACATTAAGAACTGGTGCGGCAGCTGCACATTCTGCTTTACTTTTTTCAAAAAAAGATTTTAAGACAGTTGGTCTTTTTGGTTTGGGAAATATAATGTTTGCATGTATTGATGTATTGATGTCTAAAATCAAAGACCGTGAAATTACTTTTAAATTATATAAATATCATAATCATGAAGAAAGGTTTATGGATTATTTCTCAAAGTATCCGAATATGAAATTTGAATTGTGTGATACTTATGAAGAAACAATAATTGGCAGTGATTTAATTATTTCTGCTGTTACAAGAGCCACAGAAGATTTTGCTTCTGATGAATGTTATAAAGAAGGTTGTACAGTTATACCTATTATGACATTAGGTTTCCAGAATTGTGATTTGTTTTTTGACAAAGTATTTGCTGATGAAGTTAATCAGATTAGAGGATTTAAATATTTTGACCAATTCAAATCAGTTGAGAATGTATCTGATGTATTATTGAGTAAAGTAAAAGGCCGTACTAATGATAAAGAAAGAATTTTAGTATATAATTATGGTTTGGCTATACATGATTTGTACTTTGCTTCAAAATTTTATAAAAACTCATTGGATTTGGAAAATGAAATAAAAGATAAATTTTTTATGATATAATAAAAGGAGAGATAATTATGAGTCATTTATTTACTATTGGACCAGTTGAAATGTTTCCAGAAACATTAGAAATTGGTGGAAAACAAGTACCATACTTTAGAAATGATGAGTTTTCACAGGTGGTATTTTCAGCTAGTGCTGGATTAAAAAGATTATTATTCAACGAAAATGGTGAAATTATTTTATTAACTTCATCAGGAACAGGAGCTATGGAAGCAACTGTAATGAACTGTTTTACAAAAGAAGACAACTTAATTGTAATTGAGGGTGGTTCTTTTGGTCATAGATTTGCTCAAATATGTGAAGTTCATGATATTCCACATAAATCTGTCAAAGTTGAAAATGGTGAAACTTTAACTAAAGACATGATTGAAGATGTAATTGGTGATGAAAAATTTACTGGTTTGCTTGTAAATCTTGATGAAACTTCAAACGGACAATTATATGATATTAAAATGTTATCTGAAGTTTGTTGTGAAAATGATTTAATTTTTGTTGTTGATGCAATTAGTGCTTTTTTAGCTGATGAAATCAATATGGATAAATATGGAATTGATGCAGTTATTTTAAGTTCACAAAAGGCATTATCATTGGCTCCAGGTTTATCTGTTGTTGCATTAAGTGAAAAAATATTAAAAAGAGTTGAAGTTATTGACTCAAAATCTATTTATTTCGATTTCAAAGACCATCTAAAAAATGCTGAAAGGGGACAAACTCCATTCACCCCTGCAGTTCGTATCATCATAGAATTAGATGACATGGTTAAACGTCTTGAAGAAAAAGGAATTGAAAACATTATAAAAGAAACAAATGAAATTGCTGTTTACTTTAGAAAAAGAATTAAAGAAATCGGTTTGGATTATCCTAAATATCCCTTATCCAATGCAGTTACTCCAGTATTGTTCCCAGATGAAAATGCTGATGTAATTTATAGGGAATTAATTGATAAATATGGTTTTACTGTAAATCCTAGTGGTGGAGATTTAGCTAAAAAAATGTTCCGTGTTTCTCATGTAGGTAAACATTCAATTGATGATGTTGAAGAATTGGTTGTTGCAATAGATAATCTTGTAAACAATAAATAAATTTTATAATTTTTTATATTAGGAGAAATTTGATTTGAGTAGAATGAATAAAGTACAAGAAAATCTTTTCAACTTAGTGTTGGAAATTGATGATATTTGTACTAAATATGATGTTGAATACTATTTAGCTGGTGGTACTGCATTAGGTACTGTTAGAAATCATCGTTTCTTACCTTGGGATGATGATGTTGATTTGTATATTACAAGGGATAACTGGAATAAATTAAGGAATGTTATTGAAACAGAGGATAATGTTGTTCCTGAAGGACGTACTTTTGTATATAATGGAAATACAAAGTATTATAACAATCCAATTGTTAGGTATACTGATAATACAACCACTGCAATTTATAAATCACAGGCATTACCTGGAAAAGCATGTGGTCAGCATATTGAATTTTTCATTATGGATCCAATGCCTACTGGTGAAGAAGAAATCCAGGAATATATTAAATATCTTCGTATTTACACAGAACTGATGTCCCCGTATTTTGTTGTAAACAAAAATTTATCTCTTGATGAATGGAAGGAACATTATAAATTATATGAAAAATATTGTGATAGAGTTGATTCTGAAGGTGAAGATAAAGTTCTTAAGGAATTAGAAGACAAATTACTCTATTTTTCAACTGAAGAATGTGTTGAGTTCTGTATGCGTTGGGGAATTCAAATATTAAGATATAGAAAAGAACATTTGGGAACTCCTAGATTGGAAAATTTTGAAGGTAATTTACTCCCTGTTGCTGAACAAAGTGAATGTATTTTTAGAATAGCATATGGGGATAGTTGGATGTATGTTCCAGATTATGAAGAACAAATAGTTCATAATGCTTTCCAAGATATTGAAATTCCTTTCAGTGAATACACTGATTTATATCTTGATAAAATAAATCGTGATTCTGTTTTTGAAAAATATAAAATAAATAAACGTAGTAATGCTCGTGCATTTTACAATAGAAGAAAAATTGATAGTTTAATTGCTAAAGAAAAAGTCTTTGTTCAATCTCAACATATAACTAAAAATATTGAAGGAAAAGAGGATTTCTTGCGTCAATTACAAGAAAATAAGGATTATGATGCTGTCTTTGATGAACTTAATGAATATATTTCTTTACAATTAGTTGGCGATGTTCGCAAGTATGGTATTATGGTTCCGATTTCTGATAAAAATCTTTCAACATTATTGTTATGTTATATTGAAAAAGGAGAATATTTTAATGCTAATAAGTTCTTAACTGTTCGTAAAATGCAGGAAAATCCATTATCTGATGAACTAATGAAAATAGATGATATTATTACTTTTTGTAGAAAGTTATCTGTTGCTCGTTATGATGATAAAGATGAATCCATGGTTCAATCATTAATTGACGAGTACAGTGTTAAATATCCTGATTTATTAGATATACATCGTTCAAAATTATGGATTATGGACAATAATGCAGATTCATTAGATGATTATAGGGCTATTGATGAATATTGTAAGGATATTTTAGAGATGTATCCATTTGATGGTGAAGTAATGGCTATTCAAGCTAAAGCAAAGATGGAATGTGGTTTGGATAATGAAGCAATGGATCTTTATAATAATGCGATATATAATACAAGAAATGGTCTGATTTGGCAAAAAATTGAAAATGAAACTGGTATTAGTCGTATAGATTTGGAACGTGATTTCATTGAGGAGTTAAATAATGAAGAGTAAACAAGATATACAATTAGAATTACTTGCAGAAATCGATGATATCTGTTCAAAGAATGGTTTAAAATATATTTTAATTGGTCAAACAGCTTTAAATGCATATCTTAATCATACAGTGAAAAATGGTACTAGAATGATGTCTGTTGCTATGACTATGGGGGATATGGACCGTTTTTGCGAAATCATTGAGAATGAATATAGTGATGATCGGTATGTTGAAGGTATGTTCAATAATCCTAAATTTAACCCTTCTTTCATCAATTATGGAAATAAAAATACTACTTATTTCAATATGGTTTATTTAGACAATAATATTCACAATGGAATAGAGGTTCGTATTTATCCAATACGTAAACACGCAGAATTAGATGGTACTATAATTAAGGGCTGGTCAAAAAGATTGGCTCGTGAAAGAAAATTCCGTTTAACATTAAATAGAGTTATTGTGAGTGATAAATTTTGGCATTTGAAATTAGCTACTAATGTTTTAAATAAAATTTATGCAGTAACTGGTGGACATAAACGTTATTATAATGAGATTAAAAATCGTATTTTCATTGATAAATGGGAAAATATTCAGGATTATTCTATGGTTCGTTTTCTTAAATATAACATTAGTTCAGAAATTCTAAAAGAAACAGTAAAATATGATGTTGATGGAATTAAACTTTGTTTACCTAAATGTACAGATGAATTTTTCACTGAAATGTATAATGAGAATTTCAGAGAAAAAGAAATTAAAGAACAGAAAATAAAAAGAACTGTTATTGTTGACACTGAAATTGGGTATGAGAAAGTCATTGAAGCAACAAAAGATATTATTACTGAAGCTAGAATTTGCCATGAAGAAGTGGTATGGGAAAGAAGAAAACATGATGATGAAAAAACTGCTGTTGCAAATATTTGGCGTTTAGTTAAAATGACCAATAGACAACTGGAGTTTAAAAGATACTTCAAAAATAATATTGATTATTTATTAACTTTAGATTTAGATGATGAAGAGCAATTTGAAGAAGTCTATGAAGAACTGAAAAAACCTATTTCCACATTAAGAAGATATTCCAAATTTGGAATGACATTTTCCATTGATCCAAAAACTGATGCTTTAATTGATGAGGTTTTAGTAAAATCTGGTCGTGAAAAGTTACGTAATAAGATAAATAAAATTTCAAATAAAAAGTATTTTGTTGAATGATTTTTTTATTAAAAAAATTAGAGAATTTAATTTTAAATTCTCCAATACTTTTTTTATTTATTCTTTTTAGAATAGTTCATCCTAATTAAATTAAAAGCAACAACAAGAATTAATATAATCACTCTCCAGTACCAAGCAATTGGAGCAAAAAGCAAACAGTAAAGTAGAATTACTCCAACTATTCCATGTGTAAGAAGATTTTTCCAGTCTGTTAAATATGTTTTTAATCCGTCAATGAGTTTCATCGCATTACCTTTATTTTTTTAATTAATTAAATATTTGAACTTTATATTATATTAGAGTACTGATTATCAAATCAGTTCTAAAAATGCATTTTTTAAATCTGTTAGAAATCTCTTTTGAGTTTCAACACTTGTACTTGAAGTGATAAAAAGGGATTTAAATCTTCAAGTTCAACTAATAAAAGCTTTCCTGTTTTTGTTCTGCATGCATCCACTCTTTGAATTCCATGTTTAATATCATTCCATTCAATGAATTTTCTTGCAAATTTAAGATCATCTTCTGTTGGTGCATATTCCTTGAGTTCCCAACGTTTTTTTGAATTAGGTGTATACCTTGAATATTCAAATTTTTCATTGATAAAATAAAATGAAACTTCATATTCGAAATCTATTGCCGGTTCTATTAGCATTTTCTTCCCTTTTAAATCTTTATTCAGTAATTCCTCATCAGAAAGTTTTTCAAGACCTATTGAATCTGCCCCATCCTTAGGTTTTATATATAAAAATCAGACTTTGGAAGTTTTTCAGAATTGTTAATATCATCTATTGTGGGGATTACAGGATAATTATTTTCTGTTAATTCAATAAGATACTGTTTACCGTTCATATCTGCTTTTCCTGTGATTTCATTAAAAGTTAAAAGGTCTTTTTCATGTACTCTTGATTTGAATAAGTCATATTCTTTCTGATAAAAAATAACAGAACCAGTATTTCTAAATACAATTAGATCTGCATTATCTTCAAAAACTTCAGCATCTTTTGGATGACATATTGCTATGTTAAAATCCTTCTTGCAATTGTTTTATGATAAATAAATCTTCTTCGTAGTAATTTCGCCCTTTTGCTTCATAAAAAAGATCAGTTAAATAAAGAATGCTTTTCATATTATCCTCTCAGTTAATTATCTTTTAATATTAATTAAAACTTATTATAATACATTAATTATATATATTATAAGAAATATATCACATATGGTATAAACTTGATATAACTTGATAGTTATTAGTTTATAAGTTGTACTATTAATGGATGATAATTCAAGAAAATATTGTTCAGAATTTAATGAATTTGTAAAAAAGCTTTATTAAAATACATATTCTAAAAAGGAGATTTTTATGAAAAAAGTAATTTTAGTAATATTAATGCTTTTTACATTAGCTTCAATCGGATTCGTATGTGCAGATGATTCTTCAGATGATGTGGAAACTGGACATATGTATATCCGTACAAATGGTGAATTCAATCCAAAAGACGTCGACAGTAATAAGACATATACAAGTAACTCAGTAACAGAATATCTTCCAATCACTGATTCTGGTGATTCTTATAAGGGATCTTTGAATCAGGTATCTGTAAATGTTTCTGCTCTTAAAAAAGATGGGGAGGAACATGGTAATGTTTGGAGTCATATTGTTGATAAAAATGGTAATGATATAAGTAAGGGCAGTTCCACAGGTGAAGTGAACTTAAACAAATATTTCAATATTTCTGATGAATTTGCTAATTATTTAAATGAATTGGGAAATAAGGGAATTGGTTATAATGAGAATGTATCTAATACAATCTTAAAAACCTGGTATCCAGATATATGGGAAAACGTAAATAATTTACATATCAATACAACAAAAGATGGATATAAGTTCTTTGCTTATGTTATTAAAAAACAGTCTGATGGAATACATATTGATGGTGTTTTAGTCTCTGCTTTCGTATTCAAAGTAGTTGAGATTAAAAATGACATGAATGGTGAAAATCCTGATGCTGATATTGGGGAGATTCTTAAGAATTTGGATGATGATATAAGCAATTATGATGATGAACCGGAGAATCTTACTGCAACCAATACAACTGAAGACACAATTGAAGATGACTTAAATAATGATACAACAGAAAACACAACTGGATTTGATCCATTGGGTGAAGAAAATGTTGATACTGTATTAGAAAATAGTTCTGATGATGATGTTTCAGAAGAAACCAATGGGCCTGAAGTATCTGATTCAAATGAACCTAAAATAGTAACTGACAGTCACGCTACTGGTAATCCAATATTGTTGATCATTATTGTTATTGGTTTGCTTGCTGGAGCATATGTAAAAAGATAAAATTCTTAAATAGTAATTTCCTAGGGCATCACTGCCCTATTTGCTATTTTTTTTTTAATATAACTTTTTTTAAAAAATAGATTAATTTGCACTTGGTTTAATTGGTGCTAAATTATTTAATTCATTGATTTGAGATAAAATTTTACCTCCATCATTGAAAGTATTGTTGTTAATGACGTATACATCTATCAATGCTTTTTTATCATTTATTAACTATTTCAAGTGAACCGGTAAGTTTTAAACCGTCATCCGTATAATTGCTGATCTTTCCAATATCAATATGTAAAGTATTGGCAATACTTTCATAATATCTGCCGTAATCTGCATCAGCATATCCAACAACCATTAAATGAATATTGTCTTTAATTGCTGAATGCACTCCTGTTTTATTAAAATCATTGGGTAATTTTATATCATTTATATCGATGCTACTGTATGCTTTATCATCATGAGCTGAAGCAACACCAATGGCCAATAATAAGAAGATTAAAATAATCATAATTTTTTTAAACATATAATAACTCCTTTTTTTGTTTATTATAAATATATAATTTCATTGTTAAATATTTTTTACAAAAAACATACGGAAATTAACTTTAATGTAAAAAACAAATAATAGATGGTAGAAAAATTTGCAGAAATAAATCAATGTTAATAAATGCAGCATTAAAAAAAGGAATGTGGTTTTTGATGACAAATTATATTAAATTCTGTTTAAAAATGATACAGAAACACGAAAAAGAGTATCCTGATTTGCCAACTGATATGCTTGTAGATATTATAGATGTAACTTTAAATCGAGCTCCTGCATTATATTTCACACGAGAACAAGTGCAAAATCATCAAGAATTCTGTATTATGTGTGGAAAATACTGTAAATATTTGGATTGCAAATATTTTAATGGTAAGACCTGCGATAATCATGGTGCACATTATACATTTTGTAAAGACTATCCATTGTATGATTTGGAGGGTAATGTGGCTTTGGCATTAGATCCAGAATGTAATTTTGCAATTAAAATAGCTGAAATAGTATTGGATAAAGAAATTAAGAAAAATTAGATTTATTGGGTGTTGATTAAATGATTGTGTATAGAAGACAGCTAACTGAAGATGATATTTCCCAATTAAAAAAAGATGAGCAATTGATTTATTATTATAACAATAATATAGCATTTACTGTAAATAATAATGTCGGAGAATATGTTTTGAGAAAAAGATTGATATATGATGATAAATTGCTTGAGGAACATTCAGTTAGAACAATTGCTCAGGTTATGAAAATAATAAAAAATTAATTCATTGAAAGTGAAAATAGGGCAAAAATATCACTGATAATATCTGTTTATATTGATAAGTTAATAGTAAGAGGAATTGGTGAATATAATGGGCAAAAAAGAATTTTGGTTGATGTTAAAAATTAATATGGTTTTTTTAATGGAGAATATTTTATAATCAAAAGATTAAATATTATTAATTAATACACTTTAGGATGATATCATGAATATTTTAATATCCAATGACGATGGAGTTAATGCACCTGGAATATTGGCTGCAAAACAGGCTGTTGAAGATTTGGCTAATGTATATGTTGTAGCACCAGATAAGAACAATAGTAGTGTGGGCCGTCGTATTTCACTGTTTAAACATTTGAAACTTGAATCATGTGAACTTGAAGATGGAAGCAAAGCATATTCTGTTTCAGGTAGTCCTGCAGATGCAGTAATTGTTGGTGCTGATTATGTAATGGATGAAAAACCGGATTTGGTGATAACCGGAATAAATCAGGGTGTGAACATTAGCTGTGATGTAACTTCATCAGGTACAGTATGCGCTGCCTTTGAAGCGGTCAGTATGGGAATTCCTGCAATTGCAGTTTCATTATTCATTGATCCAAAAACTTCTTACAAACAAGACGAAAATGGGGAATGGTATGTAGATTATGACTTCACTTTAGCGAAAAAAGTCTTGCATGATTTAGTATTGAAGATTATCGATAAAGGATTCCCTAAAGATGTTGACTTATTTAATTTAAATGTACCGACAAATCATGAATCTGAAGAGGTCAAGATTACTAATCTGTCACACAACATGCTTGACAAGAAAGTCATCGATAATACTGATGAGGAAAAAAGTGAAATCTTCAATTATCATCTAGAAGAAAATCAGAAAAGTGATGATTTAATCATGATTGCATCAGATCTTATTAAGGAATATGAAGAGGGAAGCGACGGATATGCATTATTTGTTGAAAAATGCCCTAGTTTAACTCCACTTAATGTTGATATGACTTCTAAAAATCTAAAAGAGTGGTAATTTGGAGATTTATAATGAACCGTGATGAACTGGAAAATTATATTTTAGAAAATTATTCTTCAGAAATTGACTTTCCATGGGCTAAATTCCCAAATTATGAAGTATTCCGTCATAAAGATAATAGAAAATGGTTTGCTTTGATTATGGATGTTTCAAAGAATAAACTTGAATTGGAAGGGGATGAAAGTATGGATGTTGTAAATTTCAAGTGTGATCCAATACTTATAGATTCATTAAGAAATGAGGATGGCTTTTTTCCAGCATATCATATGAATAAAGAGCACTGGATTACTGTTTCTCTCGATGATGTTTGTGATGAAAAAATAAAGATGTTATTGGATATAAGTTTTGAATTAACTTTATCTAAATAATTATTTTTATCGAGTTTTAGTTGAATAATGCATAGAGTTGAGATAATGATTCGTGAAATGGAAAAGTATGGCTGGCAGAGGGTTTTGGAAATATACTTTCAGGGTTTGGAAAGTGGGATTGCAACCTTTGAAAGAACATGCCTCACATATGATGGTTGGAACTAAAATCCTTTGTCATTTTGTCGTTATGTGGCTGTTGAAAGATAAAGTTGTAGGATGGATTGCACTTAGTCATACATTAAGTAGAGCTACCTATAGTGGATCTGTAGAAGTGAGAATATATGTTGATGATTCTTTTAAGCAAAAAGGAATAGGTTATAAATTAATGCAGGAAATTATCCGTATTGCTCCTAAAAAAGGGATTTGGAGTTTGTATGCAGCAATTTTTTCGATAAATGTTGTAAGCATTAAATTTCATGAAAAATGTGGGTTTAGAAAAATTAGATATCGAGAACGCATAGATAAAGACAAATTTGGAAAATGGTAGAACACAACACTAATGGAATTTAGATGGTAATTATTTTGTCAATAAAACTTTAGTTTTTCATGTTTTCATTCTATTTGTTGTACTTTTTGAATGTTTTCTACTGAATTATTCAAAACAATATTTCGTGAAAGAAAAAGACTAAAACTAAAAACATGAGGGATGATTATGGTTTTTGATAAATTTAAAAGATTAATTAAATTTAATAATGAAAATTATTGGTATGATGATGAAAATCAATATTTTTATGTTCCTAATACAAATAATCAAATTAAAATTACTGCATTCCAAGCATTGGTTATTATAGGTGATTTCACAGTTTTAGAATGGAGTGCGGAAGATATTTTTAACACCTGTGATTGGGAAACTGATGTGAAATTAAAAGACATAGAAATCTTTATTTCAAAATATTCTGAAGGATTAATGGATAAAGTTATTGCATGGATTTGTGATAATAATATAGAATGTTCTAATGAAGATAAGTTTGATTATCTTGCCAAATATAATTTAAAATAATTTTTCTTTTTCTTTTTGTTCTTTTTTTTTAATCTATTTCGTATTTACTGAATGTTTTCTACTGAATTATTCAAAACAATAAAAAGAGGTTTAAAGTAAGGATATTTACTAAGAAAAGATTCAATCTCCCAATTAATATAATCATAATAATCATCATAAGGATTAGCCCTTTGGTGCTCCATAATTTTATTCCACCACAAATCCTTATTTTTAACTTTAGAACCTAATTTCATAGATATTTCTAGAGGTAATGAACTTTTAATTTCAAAAGGAATCCAATCTTCTAAAGCCATTAATTCCTCATAAAATTCTTTTAAAACAGTTTTATTAATTTCATATTTTTGTTCACCCATTCTAATCACTTCATGTCAATAATATGATTACTGCTTCTTTAGTTTCATAATTTTTGTATAACGTTTTATATTTAGTATTTATTGGTAATAACCATTCTTCATGATTGTGATTTATACCGTGATGTTTTTTCATGATTTCTTCAAGATATGCTCCATTAACATCTTTTGGAGCTAAAATTGAAATATGGAAATCACCATAATTTTTCTTTTTTATTGCATGATCATTGAATGAAGTTGAAATTGGAGTTTCAAATTTACCAATTTTTCCAACATCTTCTATAAAAAAGTCAGAACTTACTCTCCTATGTAATAACGTGTTATGTTGAATGTTATTATATTTGTTAATCACCTTATTTAATCTTTGGATATAACTTAAAAAAAACTTTTTTTGAGATTCAGAAACCTTATCAATTTTTCTTAAATACCTATTTAAAGGCCCAGAATCCATCCCCCATTCAACAATAAAATGTTCCTCAATAACGTCTAAATTAGGTATTGGATATTCATTTTGTAATTTTTTTCTTGTTTTATTTGCATTTTTACTGAACTCTTTAGTATAATCATAGTATTCCTTTTTAAGATTCTCAACATATTTCTTATTTAACCTACTTAAAAAATTATTTTTCTTTTTATTAATTGAAGATTTAATTTGTTTAAGTTTAGATTTAATTTTAGAAGTTATTGATTGAGAATTATTTTTAATAAACACTTCACTATTAACGTTGAATGTGGTTTTCTTTCGTAAATTAGTATTTACTGAATGTTTTCTACTGAATTATTCAAAAGTTAAATGAGCTGATTTTTAAAATGAAAACTGTTCTCAGATTTGAAGATAAAAAGGTAATGAAAAATTGAATCTACTAAAAGTAGTTATTCAGGCACATTATTCATATAATTAATAGCATGAGAGCTTATGATAAGTAAGATACTGGCAAGTTTCAAAATACGTGAATTTACTAAAATTATTTCTATGTCAAAGAAAATTATTTGTAATTAGTTGTTTCATTAGGAGTTATTTTTGCTAAAAGGGTTATTGATGGTGATGACAGTAATATAGAGATAATGAGAATTTTAATTTTGATTCAAATAATACTGGTGTGAATAATTTAATAAATCAGTAACTTTGATAAAAAAGCCCCAGAATCAAAAAAAGTTGTAAACGAAAACAAAGTTACAAGAATACTCATGTAACCTAAACAGTTAAGACAAACTGGTCTTCGATTGATGTTTGGTTTTAGTATTAAGGGTGTGAGTTTTGTTCTTATTTCATAAGAAAAAATAAACAATAAATGATTTATTTAATTTAATCATTTTTAAAATAAAAAAATTAGTACTAAAAAGTACTAATTACCATGTACGAGAGTTTAACTCTCTAAATTGTGCTGATGTGGATACATGGGAGTTAAGACCACCATCTACATTGATTATTTGTCCAGTAACATATTCACTTTCATCAGATGCGAAATATACGCACATATGACCTATATCTTCTGGACCACCATAACGGTTTACCATGATATTACTTAAGAAAATGTTTCTTAAGACTTCAGGCACATTTGCTTCATTTTCTGGAGTTACTATTAATCCAGGACGTACACAGTTACAACGAATATTATCTTTACCATATTGGAGTGCGGTGTATTGTGTAAGCATGTCAACACCAGATTTAGCACATGCATAAGCAGTAGAACCTAAATCCCCACCACATGATGCCATTGATCCAATGTTTATAATAGATCCACCATTTTCATTTTTTTGTAAGTATGGAATTACACATTTTGTAGCATAGAATGTACCGCGTAAATCACTCTCAAAGATAGCATCCCACATGTCTATAGTCAATTCACTAATACTTCCGTCTTTTAGAGCTACATTAGCAGCATTGTTTACTAAAATGTCAATATTTCCATATTTTTCTGCAGTATCATCAATTAATTTTTCAATACTGTCAGTGTCAGTAATATCAAAGAAGTGATAATAAGCTTCTCCTCCTTCTTTTGTGATATTATCAACAACTGCTTGTCCTTTTTCTTCTCTACGTCCACAAATAACTACTTTAGCACCTTCTTCAGCAAATAATCTAGCAATACCGATTCCAATACCACTTGTAGAACCAGTAATGATAGCTACTTTATCTTTTAATCTATCCATGAACATTTCCTCCTTAAAATAAAGTGTAATTAAAACACTACATAATTGTTTATAATCTGGTATATATTAATTAATCGATTTGGGTAATGTTTGTTTTTTTGGTTATTGTCTCCATAAAATCAGGTGATTAATGAATAATTGAGTATTTGTTAAAATCATTTAGGTATTTACTGAATGTTTTCTACTGAATTATTCAAAACTTTATAAAAATAACGAAAATCTAATTGGAAAATTATTCAAATAATAACATAAATGATTAAAATGAATATTCAAGATAGAATTATACAATTAAATTTAGAACATACTGGAGATAAGATAGAGATTGGAGATGTGTTTTTAACTATTATTTCAAAATTTCAATTATTTGAACCATGTTTATATCTATCAGAAGATGAAGAATGGCTTAATATAGCATTAGTTTCTCTTGAAAATGATAAATATTCACAATCAATGTCGATTCTTAAAAAAGAAATAACTGCTTTTGGTGTTTTTAACAGGGAAGATATTGATGTACCTATCCAACCAATAGCTTCACAGGATTTGTACCAATGAAAAAAATATTTATAGATGCTAATTTTGATGTAAATGATATTACATTTAAAATTAACAAAATCATGGCAAAATGGTCCATTCAACTTTTAGATATTAATGGACCAAATTGGATAATATTTGACTATGATATGGAAATTAAATTTGTTTTAATATTCGATGTTGACTTTAATGATATTGAAACACGTATAAAACTAGAAGATTTGAAATTAAATGTTATCCATCATATTGAAAGCTTAAAAGATGAGACAACTTACCGAGATAACTTAATTAATGCTGTCTTTTTCGATTAAAAAAGAAAAATATTTTTAAGTAGTTAAACGAAAATTACTTATCTTTTTATTAATATAAAACTAAAGTATGTTAAAAACTAAAAACCGAATTTTTTATTTTGATTTTTTAAGGTGTTTTGCAATTTTGGCAGTTATTGCGTGTCATGTTTTTGCAGGGATTGTCTTAAAAAAGAAGATATTTGGTTCTACATTTTGGTTTTATTCTTTATTTCTTAATTCTTTAAGGGACATTGGAGTACCATTATTTGTAATGATAAGTGGTGCATTATTACTTAATAGAAAAGATTCATTGATTAAATTTATTAAGAAAAGAATGAGTCGAGTAGTTGTTCCTTATGTATTTTGGATGTTGATTTTCGTTATCTTTTTGTATGTTTTTGCAAATATGGGATTTTATTTTGGTGGAAAAGTATCATTTATAGATGCTTTTTTCAAAATATTCACTGTTAGTTATCCAAAAGGAATTCCAAAAGTATACTGGTTTGTTCAGATGCTTATTATTGTTTATGCTTTAATTTTTATTTTAAATAAGATTAATGAAGTTTATCCAAATATACTTAAAATAGCTTTAATAATTAGTTTAATTACTATTGTTTTAATGAATTTTGGATTTATAAATTATGGAAAACCATTTAATTATCCTTTCTTTTTTGTTTTTGCTATATTAGGATATTATTTATCTAAAACAGATTTCACATCTAAATCCCTAAAAATTAATGAAAATAAATTAACAATTGTATTTCTTATTTTATCAATTATTCTGTATATATTACAAGTTTCAGTCATAGCTAAAAACTCATTAGATTTAAATAAGTTTATTCAAATCTCTCAATTTAGTTTCTTGAATATTATAATTGTAAGCTTTGTATTTTTATTTGCAAGATATTTTTCTCTATCTCACGGTTCTATTAAAAAGGTTTATGATAAAATTAAAGATTCTAAAGTAGGAGATGTTATTAACTCAATTAGTATTACTAGTTTTGGGATTTATTTATGTCATATGATTGTATTTATTTCATTAAAAGTAGCATTAGATTCTTTTGAAAAACAATGGGGAGATCCAATATTTTTCAATGTGTTATTCATATTAACAATTATTTTTTCCTGGGGTATTATTCTTATTTTAAATAAAATTCCATATCTCAATAGAATTTCTGGTGTTGGTTAATTAATAAAATAATATTGAAACTTTGTTTATTTTTTTTACAAAATATATATGTATAATAATTAATATAAATAATAAAAAACTATCTAAAGGGATAAAGTATTTACTGAATGTTTTCTACTGAATTATTCAAAACACAATTAAATTTCCACCATTACGTATAGCGCCACCTCTATCACCAGCACTATTGCTCATAAATACAGAATTATATACCTCTGTTACACTGTCTGTGAAACTGGATACTGCTCCACTATATTCCCCCGCACTATTGTTATCAAATGTAGAATCATTTATATCTAATTGACCACCATTGTTACGAATAGCACCTCCTATACTAGAAGCACTATTATTTTTAAATGTAGAATTAGCAATAATGGATTTCGCATTATTTTGATTTGAAATTGCTCCACCGTAAGATGCTTTATTGTTTGAAAAGTTTGAGTTTGAAATATTTAATTTTCCTTCAGCGTATAATGCTCCCCCTCTATAATTAGCACGATTATTTGTAAAAGTGGAATTATCAATAATGATATCCCATATGAACAAGAAATTGCACCTCCTCTATCTCCAGCACTATTGGAATCAAAAGTACAATTATATATTTTATTCATCTTATAACTGGCGATAGCTCCACCTTCTTTATCTGCAATATTAAAATTGAAAGAACAATTTCTAAGATCTACAGTACCTGCGTTATAAATAGCCCCACCATCTTCTCCTGGAGCATAACCATTAATTATATTTACATTAATTAATGTCAATGATTCTGAAACTTGAAATACTCTTACAATATGATTACAATCAATTGTATAATTATTACCATTTATAGTAATATTTTTATAAATACCAATACCATTAATAAAACTATCCTTTTCACTTTCATCTAATCTATAATCTTTGTCTAAATTTATTATATTCCTATCATCAGCTTCATCAATTATATTTTTAAGTCTGTGAATGTCCCAGAATAACCCTCTTGAGCTGATATATCAGATTCATCAAGTAGAGTATTTGAATCAGTGAAATTCCCAGAATTGTCTTTTTCAGCTGATACTGAAGAAATAGACAAAAATAATAATATAAAAATTATTAATATTCTTTTAAAATTCTTTGAAATCATGTAACTCATCTCATATTTTTTTTAAAATTCTCAATAGACTTCTCCTTTTTATTCAAAAAAACATAGAAAATATCTTGTTCATATTCAAAATTTCAGTAAAGTATAAACATTATAATATAAATAACATATTATGTAAATCTTGTTATAATTTCTCTACATAAAACAAAAGTTTTAAAGAAGAAAATTAGAAGATTTTTTTGAATAAAATAAAAGGAATTTTAATTAGAATAATTTTTCCTTTTTTTAAAAAAATTTCATTAGGATTTTGATTAATTATGATATCAAAAAATTTTAAGAAAATATTTTTAATATTCCTAGTGCTGTTATTTTTTTCAATTTCAGCTGTGAATGCTGAAACAGATGATAACATATCTATATCCACAAGTATTGGAATAGACACTGCGAATATTGATAATACTCAACAGATAGATAACATGATAAATATTGCTGACAAAAATGAAGGTACATTCACAGACTTGAATGACCTTATAAAAAACAGTGCAGGTGATATAAAATTAAATAGAAATTACACATACGACAATAAAATAGATAATGCTTACATAAATGGAATAAAAATTAATAAAGACCTTGTTATTGATGGTAATGGATTTACAATTAACTGTAATAAACTTGCAAGAATTTTTAATATGGAAAAAACTACATTGACACTTAAAAACATCAATATCATAAATGGGAAAGGTTCTTATGGTGGGGCAATATATCAAAAATATGGAGATTTAATTGTTATCAATTCCACTTTTAACCATAATACTGCAGAGTATGGTGGAGCAATTTTCCACGAATATGGCAAATTAACTGTAATTAATTCTACTTTTAACTATAATACTGCAACAGGGTATGGAAGTGGAGGTGCCATATTCAGCCAATTGGATGATGAATTACTTATAAATTCTTCTAAATTTACAAATAATGATGCTGCTTATGGTGGAGCTTCTTCAATTAATGGAAATATATTCGCTAAAATTATTAATTCAATATTCACAAATAATAATGCAAGAGATGAAGGTGGTGCTATTGAAGATAATGATAATGAAAATCTTACAATATTTAACTCAACTTTCACAGATAATACTTCACCTGTTGGCGGAGCTATTTATAACTATAGACTCTCAGTTAATACTACTCTGATTAATTCATCTTTTATTAATAATTGTGTTTCTATTGAACTAAGAGGTTCAAATAGCAATATTATTGGATGTAATTTCACAAATAATCTATTATCCATTAATATAAAAGGAAATAATGCTAGGATTATAAATTCCACTATTTTTAACAATACTCAAGCAATAAATGTAACTAATTTAGCAAGAAATACCACTATTAATTATAATAGAATTCTAAATAATACTAATAATACTGGCTTTAATTTAGATAATAACGGTATTAATACCAATGCAAATTTAAATTGGTGGGGTAAAAATACTCCATTAGTCAATGGAATTATACTTGAGAATTATTTTGTTATGAATGTTAATAATTTAACATCTACTGAAAATGGTGCACAATTCAATTATACTTTTAGGTTAAATACTAATGATTCATTCAATCCTAATTATTTGCCATATTTTGTAAGTAATGTATATACCAATATTACAAATGGCATTCAACAAACTTTTGATGCGAGATTTAACAGAATAGTTAATGTAGAAACTAATAAATCTGGGCAAAATGTAGAATATATTTTTGTTACTGATAATGAGGTAAAAAGTTTAAGTCTATTCACTAAAGAAAAGGTTATTTTGGATGTATCTGCTGAAGATATTATCGTTGGTGAGAATGCTACTATAATCATTAAATCCACTGTTGATGGACCTGTTACTGTTACTGTTGATGGTAAAAAGTACAATGTTACTATTGTTAATAATAGTGGATTTATTGTTATTCCAGGTTTACCAGAGAATGTTTACTTTGTTGAAGTTAATTTTGCAGGAAATGATTATTATAATCCATCTTATGCAAATACAACATTTAAGGTAACTAAAAATAGTAATTCTCCAGATATTCCAGAATATCCTGATGCTCCAAAAAATAGTTCTAACATGGAAAATAAACTTATTGAAACACATGAATCCTCTGCTTCAATTAATAACCATTTAGTTGATAATAACATTAAAACTGGTAACCCATTAGTCTTATTAGTTTTAGCTTTATTCAGTTTAATTTATCCAATAAAACGTAGAAAATAAATTTATCTATAATGTTTTGAGTTATTTAACTTAAAACATTTTTTATTTTTAAATAATATTAATATAACTATTGATTAAACATGAACAGATAATCAATCAAATAATTACTGTTTAATTTCTTTTTTAATATACTCCTAATAATATAAACATGATAAATTCTAAACTTTTTTTTGTTAATTAATAAAATAATCATGTTTTTATTTTAGTATTATACAATGTATTATATACATTAAATCATGTTAAAAGGAGGAATGTAGAATATGAATTTTGGTGAAATTTTTAAAAATTCTTTTAAATACCCTACATTAAATTTTAAAAAACTTTTAATTTTAGGTATATTTTTCTTGATTTATGGAATTTTAACTGCTTTAGGTATTTACTGAATGTTTTCTACTGAATTATTCAAAACGTATTTAATGCAGCAGAAACAATTTATGGAGAAGAATGGAATAAAGGAATGAGATTTGGTGTTAACTCTTGGAATGATATCTACAATAATATGTGGGAAAGATATAAACCTGATAAAACCATAAATAAATATATAAAAAGATGGAGGAAGATTAAAAAATGAACAGTTCTCAAAATGAAAAATTTGAATCGTTTGATGATTCTTTGCATTATTATGCTCCACGCATTTCTCCATTTGTAACTAAGGATATGTTTGATGAAATTTCAAAAAATCCTTCAAACATTTTTAAATTTATAAATAAAGAAACTTATGAATCAGTTACTAAACATACTAATTATGAATGTGAACCTTTTTTTGATAAAATAAAAGTAAAAATTTATTTAAATAATAAAGAGGGTAAATTGATTCAGTCTGAAAAATGTTTAGCATCTCATGTTTTGGAGCAGGTTTTTGATGATGATCAACTCATAAGTGAAGAACTTAAGGAGTTATAAAATTTTATTCGGTAGAATGAATAGATAATAACTCAACCCCACAAATGTTATTATCCACTTTTATGAGTTATTGTAGTTTTCTCATTAATCTTTTTATATCTCTTTCAGCACGTTTAGATGGATCAATTCAAACTTGTTTTGCCACATACAACGCAAGTACTGTGGCAAAACATTCATAAAATTCGAAAACAAAAAAAATGTACTGCAGCACAGAATGCACATGCAAATCCACTCAAGACAACAAAGCCAAATACCAAAGAAAAAGAAGGAAATTAATCAACTCTGGTGAACTTGTAAGCAATGAAACACGAAAAATAGGAACAATACATTTTCCCGAAAAAATAGGTGACTGGGTAGAAGAACTAAAAAGAATCAAATACACAAAAAGAAAAGCAGGGATAATATGATATATGAACAACAGATTAATGATTATATTTCTCAGATTATAATTCCTAAACATGAAGATGTAGTACTTTTCTATAGCCATGTGCCAAAATATGATTTCGGGGTTGAAATTGAATTTATTTTTAAAGTTAGATTTAACATGATTAAAGATGAATTAGATACTCTGAAAGACAATATTGAATCTGATTTAAAAGAATGTTATGATAAATTTGGTCTTGAATATAATTTTATGATAATTTTATCAACATTCTAATTTTTTTTTATTTTTCCACCTTTTAATATTGAAGAGAGAGGAGTATATACTTATTATACTGCATTTATATATTTTTTTCATATGGTGAAAAAAATGGGTTGTGTATTTTAATGATGATTTATGAGTATCAGCATAAACATGTTTCAGGTTTGCGATGCCCTGAATGCGATGAACACAAGGAGATACTCTATGATACTCATCATAAATTAATCTATTGTCGAACATGTGGATTAATACTTTATGAAATTAGTCGTTTGTAAAAAAAGAGAATATATTCTGGTTTATAAGTTTTGAATAATTCAGTAGAAAACATTCAGTAAATACAACATCGGTATTTTAATTTTCAGTGTTTAACTCAAAACATAAAAAAATAGTAAAATGTATAAAACCAAACTTACACACATCATAATATCAAAACCCACAAAAATCGGTTTTGATGATCATAAAAAAAATTATGGTGGAAAATATGAAAACAATAATAAAAATATTAACTGGAATTTCAATACTATTTTTACTTCTAGGTTCCGCAACCGCTGCAGTTAATGTTGATGATATGAAAGTGCCTTTCGGTTACAGTGACCTTGAAGGAGGTATGGCAATGTTAAATGATGGTCATACAGAATTATATGTTGGTAAATTAGAAGATAATCCTGGAGTTTTTGAAAGTAATGCTGAAGAAATGTATATTGTTTCAGATATTGGCAATAATACTTATTACTTTATTGATGATGCAATGCAAATGTATGGGCTTCAGGAAAAAGTAAGTATTGATAATGTGGATTATCTTGTTTCAGTATCCAAAGATAGTGAATTATCTAATGCTGATAAAACTTTATTAAAAGAAGATTTGGATAAGTTTAATGAACTGAATAATCTGGAACCAGTACCTGTTTAATGATGTACATAATGTACATCAATCTTTTTTTATAAATTTAAGATTACATCTCGCATTTATATGCTTAACTGGAAGCACTCCATCAAAATCCGCTTCAGGATGTGTGCATGTTATTTCATTTTCAAGTTGTGGAGTAAATGGACATTTCTGATGTGGTTTAAATTCAACTTTAACTAAATTTTCAGTAGGCACTGGTGCCCGTTGAATTTCTCTACTATTAACTCCATCATTAACAGGAATTTCTAATTCCACAAAACCATATTCATTAACTAAATGCTTGATTAGTTCATATGCATCAATTTTATATCTTATTTCCTCCACATGTTCTAATGTAGCCTGTACTGTGTACTCTATTTCTTCTACATCTCCGTATTTTTCTGTGATTTCGATACATAGGTTGTCAAATTCTTCATGAGTGTATTTTTTTGTATGTCCTAAAATATTTGCTTCTCTGTCCTCATAGTATCCAGTTTCAATAATATAGCAATATAACGGCATAGTTTCACTTCTCTTTTTTTAACTCTTCCCATACTTGCTGTCTAGCTTTCAAATTATTAATCTCATCCCATAATTCCTGCTTTAATTCAACATTCTCTTTTTCCAAATCATTAATCTTGGCTTCCATTTCTCTTCTGACTTCTGATGTGTATACTTTGGTTTCAGTATTTTCAAGTGAAAGGTCAGGGAGTGCAGCTAGATATGCTTCCTTAACATCTTCAACATCAATCTTAATATAATGGCTGTCAGTAGATAAAGGTGCGGTGTGGCCTTCCATTACTGCACATATACGTAGGTTTCCGCAGTTCCTTGAAACCATTGTTTCAAAGAATTTTCGTAATCCATGAGCATGGAATCGTGGAATTTTAGAGACTTCCTTGTCATAATCTTCAGGAGATAATTCGCCTTTGCTTATCTTATCTTTAATCATGTTAATGTGATGTTCTCTTAATGATTTGTTCTTTTTTGCGAACATTGTAGTCATAGGCCTTTGATTAACAGCTTTAGTGAAGTAATATCTTTTACTGCCGAATACTGGTGAATCTTTAGTTTTGAATAATTCAGTAGAAAACATTCAGTAAATACATTAATCGACCAGGTTGAATTAAGATTGTTCCAAGCATTAGCAGACCATAATACTACATGTGGTAATTACACTAATGGTGATTGTTTATTCTTACAAAGTGAATGTCAAACAATTAATGTTGTTAATGGTCGAACTGCTAAAAATCAATGCCCATATCCTAAAGAGAACAGGTATGTTAGTTGGTTTAAGCAAAATCAAATTATTAAAAGTTCGTTTACTGTGAATGGGAATACTGACTTGGATGAATTGGATTTAACAAAACCAATTCTCAGAACAATTGTTAAAATCAGTATGGATTATTGTTTTGAATAATTCAGTAGAAAACATTCAGTAAATACACTGCCTATTTTTCTTTATTTTACTTAGTTTAATATCTATTTTTTCTTCTTTTAAAAACTTTCTGAGGACATCCTTTTTATACTCTTTTTATTGGGTAGGTTTCCTCAAAATTATATGATTTTAACTAATTTTATAGAATTTTTTTCATAAATTTTGAGGACATTAATTTTTTAACTAAAAAATATCTATATTTCCTCACCATCTTAAATAAAATCCATTAAATTCAGTACCATTCAATAATGTATCAACTAAATTCTTGCTTTGTTTTCTAATTAAATCTGCATAACTGACAGTTTCATCGTTATATGTTATTGTTGAGAATATTTTTCCAAGAATTTTACTTACGATTAGTTTTCTAGCTTCTAGTTTTATTGTATTGTTTCTTTTATCTAAATCATCATTAGTGATTTGTTTTCTATTGATTAAACTTATAACGGTCTTATCTACTATTTGCTGCCTGAATGGTTCAATTAGATCAAATGTTAAGCTGGTTCTTCTATCCATATCAAAGTGTAGGAAACCACAGTATGGATCTAAACCATTAACTAAAATGCTTTTTGTAATTTCACTTGCAAGAATAGCATATCCATAATTCAGCATTGAATTCAATAAATCTGTCGGCTGTTTAGTCCTATTTCTAAATTCAATTTCTTTTGGAATGAAGTATTTTACACCCATCCAATATTCATTTGAGGCTTTTCCTTCTAATCCCATGATTTTTATTCTCTGTTTTTCATTATCTCCATTTAAACTTAATTCATCAATCTGTTTTATTATTTCATCAATTTTTGATCTGTAATTAAATACTCTTTTTAGCTGTTTGTTTTTGTTTAATGTTGTTAATGTTGCTTTTTGATTTTTCATTTTACATTTGATTAGTTCTTTTGAAATTTCAAGACCTAATTTATTTTCACTCAGTTGATATTGTTGTTTTCTTAATGTTACATTCCTCCAGTCAGGTGATTCCAATGTGTAGGTTAATTGTCCTCTTGGATTGATTGCTATCAGTTTAATGTTATTTTGTGCTATTAAATTCAATGCATCAAAAGTCACGTATCCTTTTCCAACAATTGTTATGTCATTAACTTCACTTGCCTTAATTGAATCTATAATTTCAGAGTTTTCATGTATGGCAAGCGGGTTATCCTTTTTATGTATTGATTTATTATATCCATCGATTATTAGTTTCATCAGTACACCCTAAATAGTTCATTATCAAATTTAATCTCTCGACCACAGCTTTCCTTTTTCAAATAGCAGTTTTGACATACTGGAAGTATCAAAACACTATCATATTCTTTTATGACATTATCAATACTTTCTTTCAGTGAATTTCTTTCATTGTTGTCCAGCTCCCCTACATATAATGTGTTTTGAATTTTTCGAAGACCATAGTATTCGATGATTCTTTCAATTTTTTCCAAATTTGTTTTGAATTTTACATCAAGACTTACTATCACATACATGAGTTAAAATTTATCATTTCAAAGTAAAATTTTTTTATTACTTTTTTTAAGATTTCTATTACAAATCTAAAATCTGGAGAAATTGCTGTTTTTCAACAGATTGATGTAGGGGAATTACTTCACTTTCAACACTTATCTGAAAACTTCCAAATTTGTTGATTTTTATATATAAAGAGAACGTATATTTTATGTAATAATATACAGTAATAAAGAAAAGATACGAAGTCTTTATATACTCAAAAAATAAATAGTATAGCAAGGGTTAGGTATAAAATTTTAGGAGGAAAAACAGCTTATGATTGAGGTTGATGAGCTAACAGACTACCTAGATGAATACTTAGAAGAAAAGCAAGAGGTAAAAAACTTAACGGAAGAAACTATCAAGAAACAAACATTTAATATATCCAAATTCATTGAATATCTTGAAAATGAAGGAATTGATGAATTAAATGATCGTAATGTTAAAAAACAGTTAAGACATTATCGTAGGTATTGTTTAAAACAACGTGGGAACAAAAGGACTACTGTTAAAACATATATGATGAACATTTTAGAATTCATTAATTCAGAAGATGTTCAGGAAGAAATCCAGCATGATCCAATCAAAATGAAGGATATCATTGAAGTTAAAGCAGAAGATCCTGAAACTGCCAAAAAAAGAATTGAAAAAATTTCTTTAACATGGCAACAATCTAATTTTTTCCTTGATACAATCAAACAGAGTGGTAATGTAAGAGATTATGCAATTTGCAGGACTTTTATTGATTCTGGAATGAGGCTAAAGGAACTTGTGCTTTTAAACAAGGATGATATTCAAGTTCCAATAGATGATAATGGATTTTATATCTTGCCAGAGGATACTAATGAGTTTATTGATGTCTATTTAAGGGCAGAAACTACAAAAGGGGAATTAAAAGACCGTACTACTTTTATTACCTATGATACACTCGTTAGTTTGAATGATATGATGATGAATCGTATCACAAAACTTAGAAAGAATACTCATAACGTTTATCGTCCGGTGATTCAGAGAAATAAAGCTGCTGAAGAAGCAACACGTGAAGAACTGTTCACTAATATTAAAGGTAATCGTATTGGTAAACGTGGAGTTCAGGATATCATTAAAAAACATGCACGTGAATGTGATGAAAGAATTGAGAGTGAAGGAATTGATTGTCCTGTAAATTATGGGAAAAATGTCAGTGTTCACATTCTAAGACACACTGCATTGTCTCATTATGCGGAGATTCTGACGGTTGCTGAAGTTCAATCAATTGCAGGACACTCCAATTCCCAGACTACTGATAAATATATTCATATTGATCGTGAACAAATGAAACAAAAATTAAAAGTCAATTCCATGAGATTTAATAATTAATTGACTTTTCTCTTTTTTTTATTTTTTGAGGATGTGACGCAAAATTTTTAGTTGAATTTTTGTTTTTTTTAATTTTTTGATAATTTTTTCTTATTTTAATTGTTTTTTGTGTTTATTTCGTTGTATATTCTTTTTAGGTTGTGTCCGATTGTATATAGTTTGAATTCAGTGTTTGTGTTTTTTATTCCTGTTGTTGTGAATTCGTGGAGTTTCATGTTTTGTTTTATGTGTGCAAATGGTAGTTCTGCTGTTTTTGATCGTTTTTTGTAGATTTTTTGTGCCCAGTCTGTTTCCATTTTACGTTGCATTCTGATTTTGGAAGGGTTTCCATAGTCTTGAATTGTTCTGTAATTCTTTTTATCGCAGCATATTTCTTTCATAACACAATTTTTACATTCATTTGTCCAATAAGTTATTCTTTGTTTGTTTTTATATTCGTAAGTTCTTCTTCGATATAAAATTTCTCCTAAAGGACAGATATATGTTTCAATTTCTGCATCGTAAGTGAAATTATCTTTTTTGAATGGTTTTTCCCATAAATTGTACTTTTTTTCTTTTCTTGAGAGTTTTCTAGTGGATATATATCCATCTAAACCTTTTTCTTCAAGATATGTTGTGTTTTCATCTGTGGAATATCCATTATCAGCGCTGAATTGGAAATTTGATGGTAATTCATCGTAGATTTCGATTAAATTTGATTCTAATTGTTCTATTGATGGAATTAGTTCGAAATGGTCTGTTGGATTTTGTGTAATGTATGATGAAAGTATTATTCCTTTATATTCGTCCACAATGATTTGTGCATTGTAATCCCATTCCCATTTGCCTTTTTTATTCTTCATCAAACGAGCATCAGGGTCGTTGATGCTAATTACGTCTTTTGGTGATTCTTTTACTTTTTCTTCGAGTTTATCGAGTTTTTTTAAAACTTTTTTTGGATTTTTTTCTGCTTGTTTTAAAAGATTTAAACTTGAAGAACGTAATTTATCTTTATTTCTATTGTTTTTAGAAGATTTTTGGATTTCTTTTACTGTTTCTTTGAATTTTTCTTTGTCTGTTAATGATTCTGGGACTGAATTTCCAGATTCATCTCCAAGTTCTTCATCTTCTTTTTGATCAAGTTCAATACTTTTTTTGAGGTGTTTTTTCATGATTTTGATTTGGTTTTCATCGGTTAATTTATTGATGGATGTTTTTGCTTTGATTTTTGTTCCATCTAAGCTCACATGATGGATTTTGATTAAATCATTTTCTTTTGCAATTTTAATGGTTGTTTTGAATGCTTCGTCGATTAAATCAGTATAATCGACTTTAAATCGTGCTATTGTCCTGTATGATGGTTTTTCCATTGCTGCAAGATACATATATGCAATGTCTGTTCTTGTTTTTCTTTCTATTTCTCTTGAAGACAATCCACCATCAAATACACTCATTAAAATGAGTCTGAGCAATAATTCTCGTGGATAAGCAAATTCACCAGGCTTTCCACGAAATTCCTGGTTTGCTTTCGAACAATCAATTAAATCAACCACATTTTTAATAAAATAGCAAGGATGATCTTCAGGAATCAAATTTCGCAAGTCCATAGGGACCAACATTGTCTGATTTATATTATCATCTTTTAAAACCATGAATAAAACAACCATAAATATTAATATCTATAATAAAAGATTGTACTTCATAGTATATAAAATTAAAGAAAAATAAAACAATTAAAATTAGAAAAAATTGTGACTTCGTGTCACATCCTCTTTTTAAAATTTAAAATTCGATTTTTTTGCTTTAAATTTAATAATTTTTAATGAAATTTAATAAAAAATAGTAAAAATTGAAGAGACTACTATATTTCAATAACTTGATATATATGAAACTGTTGATTTTTAGCATTTTCTCATGTATAAAATATGTATTAATTGTATAATATATAGTTTATGTATAAATCATCTTTTATAAAATATATATTATATGTATTTTTCATATAATCATCAATTACATATTAATGCATTATATGATTAGTTGTATTATTATAAAATATGTATTATATGTAATATTACAATTATGAGTATTAGTATAATTATTTGTATTAGTGGTTACTATAGCATATTTACATAATTATATATTAATACATATTTTAGTATTTTATACGGAAATACATTTCCGACATATTTAATATTACACTAACAAGATTTGTAGTAAAAATAACGCTTCTATGGAGTTATTTTTAAATAAAACCTACAAATATTTGATTTTAATGATAATATGAGTTAATAAAAATGAATTAAACTCAATAGTTATAATTCTATTTGTTTTAACTCATATAAAAGTATATGCTTTCAAAAATTAATAAAATTTATTAAATTTTATAAAAATATGTTATTCAATTAATTTCCAGAAATTTTATCTTGTGAAATTAAAACATTAAAATGTGTCAAACTATGGTAGTTCCATCTATATGTAGTTGTCTAAATTCAATACTTTTGCATTATTTTAAGAAAATTAATAAATTTTGTGAAAATAATTTGCTATGATCTTTAGAATTTTGTTAATTATAATTGTAATTTAAAAAAATAAGTAGGTTTAAAATCCTAAAAGAATTTTAATACCAATTAAGATAAGAATTACACCACCAAGTATTTGGAATTTGTCTCCAACAAAGTGACCTATTTTTTTACCAATAAATATACCTGCAACACTGAATAAGAATGCAACAATACCTATGATTGCAGATGAGATTAGAATTGGATCTTTTAAAAGTGCAATGGCGATTCCAACTGCAAATGCATCTATACTTGTTGCAATTGCAAGTAAAGTTACCTCTTTAAATGAAAATTCATCAGTAATTTCGTCATCATCAGAACTTAAGCTTTCACGAATCATATTAAGTCCAATACCTAAAAGTAATATGAAACCGATAACTGATGCTAATGTTTCAACAATTGATGCAATTGCATTACCGCAGAAGTATCCTAAAATAGGCATTAATGCCTGGAAACCACCAAAAAATAATCCGTAATATAAAATCTGTGACTTTGTAAGGTTCTTTTGAGTAAAACCTTTTGTCATAGATACGCTAAATGCATCCATTGCAAGAGCAACGGCAATTAATGAAATTGAAATAAAACTAAATGACATTAACCTAAAATATGTAATCTATGTTATTTAAATTTAATCAAATCCATTTATCTTTAAGATATATAAATTAAACATAATTACTTATAGTACTTTTGTAAAAAATACATACAATGTAATTCAGTTATTACATAACAAGAGGTGATAATATGAGAATAAAAAGGATTTTATTAATATTCCTTCTTTTCACACTTCTTATATCCTGTACTAGTGTTGCCTTTGCATCTGATGATGTTGGAGATTCGCAGATATGTGATGATGGTTTCAATAATGATTTAGATGTTGATTCTGATGATGATTTAGATGTTGATTCTGATGATGATTTAGATGTTGATTCTGATGATGATTTAGATGTTGATTCTGATTATGATTTATATGTTTATTATGATGTTGATTTGGATGATGATTTAGATGTTGATTCTGATGATGATTTTGATGATGATTTTGATGATGATTTGGATGATGATTTAGATGTTGTTTCTGATTATGATTTAGATTTTGGTTATTATGATTATTTAGA
>JALFJX010000026.1 GCA_022775905.1 Methanobrevibacter sp. | reverse complement strand
AAGTTTCTATAATCAAATTTCACCACATCTACAAAACGTACATCATACCCGAAAAAAACTCAGGTACTCACAAGCACATTCATTAATAATCTAATAAACATGATAAATTATAGCTACATGTGGAAAAGCAGTCATCATAGTCAACATTGCTCAATGCAATAAACTTAGACCATCGCCATAAACACATAGCACATCTTATAGATGCAATAATTATACCAACAAAATCAATTAAAAAATATTGCAAAAATAAACAAAAAATAAAAATAAGATATTAAAAACTAATTTTAAAAAATTAATTAGAAATAACAGATTATATCATCAAAATAGAATATAATAATAAAGAAATATATTGAAAAATTTTAGAGCCTATAATAATAATACTATAATAAAGCAAGTATTACAAAAAATAAAATATATAATAAATAGTAATTTAATACAATACCCCAAGATTGAAAAACATGATTAATATATAAAATTTTCTATCTAATTCAAATAAAAATTACTTTATATATTACTAACCAAAGTTAGTATTGGTGATAAAATATGAAGTTCGGTATAGAATTCGTACCAGATAAACCTTTGGATGAAATTGTAAAATTAGTAAAATTAGCAGAAGATGTCGGTTTTGAATACGCATGGATCACTGATCACTACAACAACAAAAACGTATACGAAACTTTAGCATTACTCGCTGCTAACACTGAAACTATTAAAATGGGACCTGGTGTAACCAACCCATACGTAAGAAGCCCTGCAATCGCAGCTTCTGCAATCGCAACCATTGATGAAATTTCAGAAGGAAGAGCAACTTTCGGTATTGGTCCTGGTGACAAAGCAACTTTCGATGCTTTAGGAATTGAATGGACTAAACCTGTATCCACTATCAAATCAGCTATTGCTGACATTAACACTTTATTAGCTGGTGGAAAAACCGAAGCTGGAGCAGCATTAGGTGGAGTAAAAGCAGTCCAAGAACACATCCCTATTTACATGGGTGCACAAGGACCTAAAATGTTAGAAACCGCTGGAGCAATCGCTGACGGTGTATTAATTAACGCTTCCAACCCTAAAGATTACGAAGCAGCAATGCCAATGATCAAAAAAGGAATTGAATCAGCTGGAGAAAAAGAATTCGACGTAGGTGCATACACTGCAACTTCCATCGGACCTGATTCCGCAGCAGCTAAAAACGCAGCTAAAATCGTAGTTGCATTCATTGCAGCAGGATCCCCTCCACAAGTAATCGAAAGACACGGATTACCTGAAGGATTCAACGAAAAAATGGGTGCTTTCTTAGCTAAAGGTGACTTCGGTGGAGCTATTGGTGCTGTAACTGACGAAGCTCTCGATGCATTCTCCGTATGTGGTACTCCTGATGAGTTCATCCCTAAAATAGAAGGATTAAAAGAAATGGGTGTAACCCAATACGTAGCAGGATCCCCTGTTGGTAAAAACGTAGAAGAATCCATCAAATTATTAGGAGACGTAATTGCAAGTTTCTAAACTTGCTTACTTTTTCTTTTTTTATTTTTTTAAATTCAATATACACAACTTATTAACAAAACTATTTTTTTCAACAATAATTTTTAATTACAAAAACAACCTAATAGTATAATATTACATTAATATTATTGCAGGTATTATAATGGAAATTGAAAATTTAACAAAAGATATAAGAACTAGAGCTTTTGAGAGAAAAGATCCAAAAACTCCAGAGCAAGTTGGAGCAAGTTGGTATAATAATGACTTGACTTATGATGGAATTGCAAAAACATTATTCATAATCCTTCCAACACCAGGATGTTCATGGGCACTTGGTGACAGCGGAGGATGTACTATGTGTAGTTACGTATCCGATTGTACTTTGGAACCAATTGATACAGAAACTATCCTCAGAATATTCCATCAACATTTGGAAAGACATCCAATAGCTGAAGAAGAAAAGATTTCTGTAAAACTATTCGCATCAGGAAGTTTTCTTAATCCATACGAACTTCCAAAAGATGCTCGTGATGAAATCCTAAAAACATTAATGAACTTAGGTAATGTTACTGAGATTATTGTTGAGTCCAGACCGGAATATGTTAAAGAGGAATACTTGGATGAAATTCATGAAATTATTGGAGACACATTATTTGAAGTAAGTATCGGTCTTGAAACATCCAATGATTATACAAGACTTAAAAAAATCAACAAGGGTTTTACCCGTGATGATTTTGAAAATGCTACAAAATTAATGCAACATCTAAGAGATACAAAAGGATACAATTTAAAGACAAAGGCATATATTTTTGTAAAACCTATTCTTGTATCCGAAAAACAGGCAATAGATGAAGCAATAGAAACTGCAAGATATTGTGATTCCATTAATGTAGATAGACTTTCATTCTGTCCTGCAACAATACATGGTGGAACAGTAATTGAAAGATTCTGGAGAAAAGGAGCTTATCAGCCACCTTGGATCTGGTCATGTATTGAAATCATAAACACCGTACGTGACGAATTAGATATACCTGCACTTTTAGATACATCAGGATTTGGATCAAGACGTGGACCATACAACTGTAAAAAATGTAATAAAGACTTAAAACATATGATTATAGCTAACAATTTAACACAGACTAAAATCGAATATGACTGTGAATGCAAAAGTGAATGGTTAGCTGAAATTAATAATTCAGATATGAATAGCTCAACTGTTGAGATTAAGCATATCCCATTATATTAATATAATTTGAAATATTAATTAATTAGTAGGAGGAAATTATGAAAACTAAATTTGTTAGTTTACTATCCATACTTCTCGGATTAATAATTATCATTTTTCCAATAATGGGAGTTATTGGAGTTAGTTCCTTAATTGGTTTATCCGTATTATTAATGTCTATTTACTTGCTTATTGTTGGAGTAACAATTATAGACTATAATAGTAGTGGTGCAATACTTGATTTAGTTTTAGGACTTATACTTTTATTCTTAAGTATTTGTTTGATATTCAATCCAGCATTACTTGGATTCCTAACTGAAATTTCAATGTATTTCGCAGGAATAATGTTAATCATTGTTGCTGTTGCTTCATTGATCAACAACCGTAATTCAAGATATGGTTTTTATATTGGAATCATTGGAATTGTTCTTGGTTTATTATATATAATTATTGGAACTTATCTCTCAAACCCAATTATTCTTGGTACTTTAATCGGAATTTGGTTAGTGATAAGTGGTATTTTAAAATTAATGGATAGATAGTCTATCCAAATTTTTTCTTTTTTTTGGTGTTAATATTGATTGGAATTAGTGCAGATTTTGACCCTGTTCATAAAGGTCATGAAAAATTAATTAAAGAGGCTAGAAAACTAGCTGATAAGGAAGATAAGAAAGTAGTTGTTTATTTAAATAAGGGATTCAGCGCAAATCATGCTCCATTTTTCGTTAATTTTGAAGCCCGTAGAGATATGGCATTGGCATTGGGTGCTGATGATGTTAAATCTTTTGAAGGATTACATCATAGATTAGTATTATCCTACAGTGTACCTATTAGACTTAAACAAATGATTGATGATGGAGTGACTGACTACATTACTTCAGCGAAAATCTCACTTGATGAAATAAAATCAAAAGCACAGAAATTCATTGATGAAGGAAACTTTGTCGGAATGCCAAAAAGCTACACAAACAGAAACGAAATACGCTGGTATGCAATCAATCATTTTCTTGGATCCAAACTCAATTACCATGTAGTTAAGGAATTCAACAAAGACAAATATTCCGGAAGGCTCATCAGACAGTCAATTATTGATAATGGAATGGTAATCACTGATGAAGTTAAAGATTTGCTTCCAGAAACAACTGTTGAGATTCTCCAGCGCGAAATCGATGCTGGAAGAGTTCCTGGAGACAGGAATTGGGCTGATATTTACAAAAGAATGAACACTTATTCCAGAGGAAATCT
Source organism: Methanobrevibacter sp. (assembly GCA_022775905.1). NCBI lineage: Archaea > Methanobacteriati > Methanobacteriota > Methanobacteria > Methanobacteriales > Methanobacteriaceae > Methanobrevibacter > Methanobrevibacter sp. The sequence continues at coordinate 50,593 of JALFJX010000026.1, read as the reverse complement.
TGAAAAAATAGCTTACCTCAATGGGAATACAATTAATGAAATCATCAAAAGAAGAGTTTATAGAGACCCAGAATCCATATGGGCCGTATTTAGAAGGTCCGACTATGGTCCGGTAATGACCAGGCTTGCAATCAGTGCGATTGAAATGGAAGTTACAAAAAAAGAAGTAATGGATTTGATGAAAAGTTATGAATCTCAGGGTGTTATTCCTGACAACCAGAAAGTTCAAAGAGTCATTGACAGGGCATGGTATGTTGCAAGTAGTGATTTGGATGCCCGTGAAGCAAATGACAAGTTCAGAAGCGAAAAGATTGATGTTGATGCTCCATTAAGCTTGGAAGCTGGTTTGAATCTAACTAAATTTGAGACAAAAATTACAAAAGAAGGTCTTAAAACAGACTTGTATGTTGACAAGAACGGGAAGATTTCAGTTCAGTTCAAAAGTGAAGGTAAAAAGATTAAAACAAACTTAAGGCTTCCAGCAAAAGAAGTTACATACCTAAGATACATCATGGATGCACACTTCATTCCAGTTAACGGACATATAAAAGAAGCTAAAAAAGGATTTAAAGTTAAAGTGGTTATTGGTTAAGCTTTTCTAAGGCTGCCTTAACCATTATCAACTCATTTTTATCAAAACAATTAATTATTTCTTCAAGCTCTTCAGCTTTTCTTTTTGAATTATTCAATGTATTATTTATTCTTGATGTGGATTTTTCCCTAAAATCATCTCCTTCAGTCAGGGATAAAATATCAAAAAACTCTTTTTCCAAATCATATTCGTTAGCTATTTGAGCTGATTCAATCAAAAGAGCAGATAATGTCTTTGTATAACTGCTTCTAAGCAGTTTCAAAATAGCTACATCCCCAACGCTATCGCTGATCTTTTTAGTTTGAATGAACTTATCTAAAAATAGCAATTCATCTGATTTTGCACCGGATAAATATAAAACAGGATTATCAGAATCTACTTTTCCAATTATTGCACCATCAACAAGATTCTCAACATAATTATTTATTTCAAGAGTTGTTTCCGGAGAAATATTGTTTAAGTCAAGATAGATTCCTTTTGTAAATTTCCCATAATTTTTTGCAGCATCTATTGCATTTTTCGGAGAGTTTGCAGAAATTAAAATGTCTGATACAATAGCTACATCCTTAAATGTATCCAAAACATCGATTTCTAATTTTTCAATGGATCCAATGGTTTTATTAGACCTGCCATCCATTGAAGTTACAAATGTAATGTCATCTGATTTAATCAAATTTATGAGATTTTTTGAAACTTTTCCAAATCCAATTAAACCGATGATCATAATATCACATATTTATTTTTTAAAAAGAAGCATATCATGTAAATTTGCACCGACATGCCTTGCAATGGTATTGCATTTTACACAAAACAAGAAGTAAATATCTTTACTGGACAAATCTATTTCAGTCAATCCTTCATAATTTCCCATACCCTTTGAGATTACAAATTCATGGCTGTTGAATATTTCCCTAAATTCATCTGAGATTTCACTGTCTACATAACCTACAGTACCTGCACCTATTTCAACAAGTTCACCGAATTCGTCAAGACCCACATCCAATGCCTCGACCATTGTTGCATCATTTAGAATAGGTTCTGATTTAACAGCAATTGTAATATCCAATCCATATTCTCTGATTTTAGCTAAAAGCAATTTGTCAAATACTATTTCACCAGTATTATCTACAAGATACAATACTTTGTCATGAGTTTTTAAAGCGTTTTCAAACTCTTCAATATCCTTAACTGCCAAATCTTTTTTAAGTGAATTTTTGATTACACTTTCAATATCATCATCCAATGTGAATGCACCGAAGTCTAAAATGTTTCCTATGATGGCTATCTTGACATAGTTTTCTAGACTGTCATCCTCATCCAATATTTTTTTGACATCAGTTAAATATTTAAGTGCTATTTCATTACCTTCGACTTTTTCATTATAATAAGGATCCATACAGCCTGTTTTCTCTTTAATGATCTTATGCATTGCGGAGCCTGTGCTGTTTGAGTTGGTTCCCTCTTTAAAGATAGTGCTTAAATATTTAAAAATTTCACCCATAGCTTCCATTTTAACGCTTTCATCATCTGTTGACAAGTCTAAAGCTTCACGAGCCTGTCTTAAAAAACAAGGCCCACATTCATAGCTGATATCCAAATTAACCACCATATATGATTTGAACTAATTGAATTTCATCGCCATCTTCAATTACTGTATCTTCAATTACAAGTTCACCGTTCTGTTTGGATACTACTGTTTGAGCGGACAATTCCAAATCTGAAAGCAAATCTTTAATTGTATAATTGTCAGACAATTCTCTTTTTTCATCGATTGATTTGTATTTTAATGTAAATTGCATTTTATCACAATCCTAATTCTTCTAAAAAGGAGCATGCTTTGCACAATTCATTAGCTGCAGGTTCACCACACCTACTGCATCTTCCATGGTTGAACTCCTTTTGCATTTCCTTTTTCAAGACATTTTTAATTTTGTCATATCCTCTGAGTGTGGAATATTTAATAGTCGGATGCTTTTCTGCCAATTGGTTGATGGCTTCAGAGACTTCTCCCCTAAATGACTGCATTGCATAAGGACAGCTGTCAAAGTGAACTTCAAGTTCTTTTGCAACGACGTACAATCCAATTTCACGTTCAGGGATTTCACGTAAAGGTTTGATTTTAACAGTGAATTCTTCCGCCTTGGATTCTGTCTTTGCACCCAATTTAGTCAGGTTGTCAGTGTTTCCTTCAAGATAGTTCATCAATATTCCCTGAACCTCATCATCAAGGTTATGTCCTGTAGCGATTTTTGTTGCACCCATTTCACGAGCAGCCTTGTTGATGATTGTTCTCCTGAATACTCCGCAGTATGTGCATGACCCCTTATGATTATCCCTCTGCATTATCTCATCTAATGTAATGCCATATTCGTCTTTTAGTGAAACTACCTTATGTTCAATGCCCAATCTTTCGGCATGTCTAATAGCTATATCAACACCGTCCTGCCTGTAATTGTCAATTCCTTCATCAACAGTTACTGCACAAAGGTCAATGATGTGCATTTCACGAAATGTATTTAATATTTCGAGTGTTGTTACACTATCCTTACCACCGGAAAGTGCAACTAAAACCTTATCTCCATTATCTAGCAGTTTTTCTTTTCTGACTGTTTTAATAGCTTTTTTCTCAACTGATTCAATGAAACAATCTTTACACAATAACTGACCGGATTGTTCCTTTTTAATAATGACTTTAGGATTACCACATTTACTACATTGCATATTACTACCTACATCTGTTCTACAAATTGTGCGAGTTGGTTTAAAGTGTTAACTTCAAATACCTGTGCACCTGCATCCCCATACAGTGAAACACAACTGTCCACAACATCCCATTTATTTTTATCTTCAGGATTTAAAATTACGAGTTTTTTTGAGTCTCTTACCATTTCCTCAACAAGTTCAACACTGGCCGGAACACCATTTACCTTAGGTCCTGCCCAGTCCCTGCAGTCGGATAAAATAATCACATAAGATTTATTGTTAATATTAGCTTGTTCTTGAAAGCTCTTAAATGATGAGTACATATCGGATGTACCGTGCACCATCATATTTTTGATACGCATGTCCTTAACTTTTACAAATGAATCAATAAGATATTCTTCTTTTAGAGCATCAGTTGTCTCTATTACTTTATTGTCAAATTCAAAAGTTCTTGAGCGTTTGAATGCTGTCTGTGCTGAAAACATGAGCATGAAAAACCAGCTACTAATCCATTCACATGAACCGCTAATGTCATTCAAGAACAAATGCTCATTTTTGTGAGGCCTTGGCTTTGCCTTTACAAGCTCAAATGGAACTCCGCCGTATTTAAGGTTTGCCCTTAATGTTCTTCTAATGTCAATCTTATTGGAACTTGTTTTGACCTTTCTTCTTGAACGTTTATTTGCAATTCTTTTACCCAATCTTTGGCAGATTTCAAGCATACGAGGATCGAAACGATTCAATTTTGTCAAATCCTTGTTCATCAGTTCCCCATCACGCTCAAGTTTTTTAGCTTCTTCAAGTAAAGGCTGGCCGGAAAGCATTTTCAACTGTTCATTTGAAATTTTTTCCTTTCTGACTTTACTTGCCATATCCCCCTGTTTTTTAATGACATATTTGTTAGATTTGGGTCCTGCACCATTATACGCTTTGCCTTGCTGAAGCTGTTTAGGCAAGTCGTCATTTTTGACAGCGGCAAAAACTTCATCAAAAACCTTGTTGAATTTTGGAATATCATATCGGTCTTTAACATAAATTGCCATCAATGCTGTTTTTAGGAGATTCCTATCTCTTTCACCCAAATCCCTATATATCTCCACAGCTGCCTGAGTACTTCTGACACTTACGGGCAAATCCTTTTCCCTTAGCTGAGCTGACAAAGTCGCTATCTTAGTTATCATTTTATCTTTTATTAAGAATATCTTTCATAACTCTTTTCTTATCGCTTTCTGTTTTGATTGCAACACCAACACTGTCCTTCAAGGATTGGTCAATATCTTTAGTTCCCAAGTTAATTACTGACTGAACCCAGTCAACAGTACCTCTTACAGACGGCTTTTTCATCAAATTAAGATTACGTATATCATGAACCAACTTAACAATGTAAGATACTGTTTCATCATCAGCTTCAGGTAATTTTGATTTTACAATCTCAACTTCACGTTCAACGCTAGGATATGGAATGTATAAGAACAAACATCTGTCCTTTGTTTCATCAAGCAATGATCTTTGAGAGTTGGATGTTAATATAACAACCAAATCATTTTGCAATTGGAAAGTTCCCAAATCGTTGATTGTGATTTCCTGTTCACCTAATGCCTGAAGCAAGAAACTTTCAACTTCCTCATCAGCCTTGTCGATTTCATCAATCAACAATACAGAATCCTTTTCATTTAAGAATGCATTGAGAAGAGATCTTCTTATGAAATATTCTTCATCAAATATTTTATCTTCACTGTTTGAATCATTTTTTGCAGCTTCAAGGTGAAGCAATTGCTTTTGGTAATTCCATTCACCGACAATCTGTTCAAAGGTGATTCCTTCATAACATTGTATCCTGAAAAAGTCTCTGTCGAATGTTTTTGCAACAACCTTTGCCAGTTCTGTTTTTCCAACACCAGGCGGTCCTTCAATAAGCATTGGTTTTCCAAGTAAAAAGGATAAGTATAAAGTGGTTGAAATTTCATTGTTTGAAACGTAATTTGCATCTAAAAGACTTTCATCAATATCTTTAATAGTAATATTTTCAACTTGCAATTCATAAACCTTCATAATAATTTGTTATAAGATAAGATTTAATCTAAATTTATTTAAAGTTTGTGTAACAATATAAGTAGTAATAATATAATATTATAAAATATAGGAGGTAAAATATGAAAGCTGAAAATGCTATCATAATCGTTTTAGTAGTGTTAATTATAATTGCTGGAGCAGCTGCTTTTGTTATTGCAAACAATGGTATTTCATTTAACAAAGAAACTGACCCAGTAATGAACAATACAACAAATACAACAACTAATATAACTGCTAACGATACTACAACATCTGATTCAGGTGCAACTCGTGATACTGGGCTTGTAGCTTCAGATTCTAGTGACAGCAGTTACAGTTCAAGTAGCAGTGGATACAGTTCAAGTAGCAGCGGTTCCTACAGTAGCAGTTACAGTAGCGGCAGCGGTTCCTACAGTAGTAGTTCTGATTCTGGTTCAAGTGACAGCGGATCAAGTTCAAGTTCCGGATCAAGTGAATCTGGCTCAGGATCCAGTTCAAGTGAATCTGCAGGTCAAAGTGAAGGTACTTCAAGTGAAACAGACTTCAACTAAAACTATTTTTTAAATTGGTCAGGATTTTTGAACAGTTCAAAATCCTGCACATATTCTTTTCCAGTAATCATTGCGATTTCTGCTTTTTTTAATTCAGCACCCAAATATGCTGCATGTTCCATTCTGGTAACTAGTTCTTTTTCAATTATTTCTTCATATATTTCACGGGCAGAATGTCCTACAATTACCATATCAGGACTGTTTTTCTTGAAATGAGTGGCAGTAATCTTACTCTCTCGCACAGTAGTTCCATAATCCACATTAATTTTGAAACTTCCTGCCTTGTCCCTGATGAACTTCATAGGTTTTGCCTGTTTGGTTTCTGGAATACCGTCCCTTTCATTCAATATGACATCATTTCTTTTGTGTTTGTCCTTGAATGCAACTAAATTAATACCCAAATCCTTTGGAATGGATTTTCTGTGTTTTGCAAGAAACATCATTTTGGATGCTGTGGACAATTCATATACACTCCCTCTTGTCTTTCCACTTTCTTCAGGAGTGAACAGTATGCTTACACCCAGTTCCATACCAATTCCTGCAAGCAGAACATTTACTCCCCCGGAATCTGCATCCATAAGTTCAGTAACATTACCTACTCCGAAAAACATTGGTGCAGGATTTACTTTATGGAATTCATGGCATGCAATTATGGATTCCACAATACTTGAACTATTTACAGGATCTAAAATCAAATCTGCAACATATTTCAATCCTTCAGTATCCTTAATCAATTGGTGCATTGCCTCAACTCTTTCAGAAGGAGACTTTGGAGATTTTCCCTGTGAGAAGTTAGTTGGAAGCAATACTGCAGGAATTCCTTTTTCTTTTAGAATTTCCTGAACTTCTGAGTTGTTACCCAAATCAAGACTTAAAACAAAGTCAATCCCATGTTCCGCTGCAATCCTTATCTCATTGACATTTAATGTGTCGATACTTAATGGCCTGTCACCAACAATAGGACGTAATGTATCTATAAGTTCTGGAATTTTATCAGAAAAGTCTTCACCTGCAGCCATTCCTATATCAATCATGTCCGCTCCGGAATCAACGAAGTACTGGCATTTGTTGATTAATGCTTCTTTTGATAAAAATGGTGCATTAGCTATTTCAGATAATACTCTCATTGGGAAATCTTCACCTACAGGAAGATTTTTGATTAAAATGTTATTTGGTTTTTTGAGAAGTCTTTCAATGTTTTCAGTATCATTTTCAAATTCCTCAATGAATTCAAAAGCCTTTTTCCTTTTTTCCTCATCGATTAATTTGTCGGCAGGCTTGTCTTCAGACAGTTCAATGCTGCCCACAAGATTCAATACCATTGCAAGGTCTGCCCCATCGGTTGATCCCTTGAATGTAGGGATTCCAAGTTCTTTTGTAATTTCCTTTGTTCCCTTTTTGATTAAACCTGGAACTAGAATCATGTCAATTTCATCCAGCTGTTCTGAAAAGCAGGTTTTCACTTCTTTAATTATTTGTCTAGGAGTAAGGAATGCTGCAACCTGAGTATTGTCAGCAATGTGTACAATAATATCTTCCTTTGAATCTGAAACAACATCTTTTATTAGAGGATATGCCAACTCCCCTGTGATAATCAAAACTTTCATAATAACATTCCAATAAGATTTTTCTATATATTATATTATTATACATTATAGTTAAAACCTTTTAAAAAAATTCGAATTATACAATAAAATATAACCATTTAAAAAGTAACATAAAACTTTATATATTTTGGAATTTATAATGATTATACATGATAAATATATGGAGGAAAAAATAATGATCGAAATTCGTTTTCATGGAAGAGGCGGACAAGGAGCTGTAACTGCTGCTGAAATTTTAGCTAAAGCAGCATTCAAAGACGGCAAATATTCCCAAGCTTTTCCATTCTTTGGAGTTGAACGTAGAGGAGCTCCAGTTATGGCATTCACAAGAATTGACAGTGAGCCAATAGCTTTAAGATACCAAATCTACAACCCAGACCATGTTTTAGTTTTAGACGATGGTTTATTAAATGTAGTGGACGTATTTTCAGGAATTAAAGACAATGCAGAAGTTATAATTAATACTACAAGTTTTGAAGGTAGTGGAGAACATATCGTAAACCAAATTGATGCAACCGCTGTTGCATTAGATATGTTAGGACGTAATATTGTAAATACTATTATTTTAGGATACTTTGCTAAAAAAACCGGAATCGTAACTATTGAATCCTTACTCGAAGTAATTAGAGAAACATTCCCAGGTAAAGTTGGAGAATTGAATGTAGAAGCTACTAAAAAAGCTTATGATATGGGATAAAAAGAAGGGTGAATAGAATGGTAAATATAGGCTGTGTAATTAAAACACCAGGTAATAGTAGAATTAACAAAACTGGAAGTTGGAGAACTTTCAAACCAATTTTAGACAAAGAAAAATGTATTGACTGTGACAATTGTATTATTTTCTGTCCAGATTCCAGTGTAAATAAACAACATGACATTGATTATGATTACTGCAAAGGATGTGGAATTTGTGCAAATGAATGTCCTTCCGATGCAATTCAAATGGTAAAAGAATAAAGAGAGTGATTTAATGATAAAAGAAGTAATGACCGCAAACAAAGCAGTTGCAGAAGCTGTAAGATTAGCTAAACCACAAGTTATTCCCGTTTATCCAATTACTCCACAAACTACAATTTCTGAATACTTAGCACAATATGTCGCTGATGAAAAAATTGATGCTAAATATGTTAAAGTAGAATCAGAACACAGTGCAATAAGTGCTGCTGTTGGAGCAAGTGGTGCTGGAGTAAGAGTATTTACAGCAACATCTTCCCAAGGATTAATGTTAATGCACGAAATTTTATTTGCAGCAGCAGGTATGAGAGTACCTATCGTTTTAGCAGATGCAAACAGAGCAATTTCTGCACCATTAAACATTTGGAACGACCAACAAGATTCCATTGCACAAAGAGACGCAGGATGGTTACAAATTTATGTTGAAAATGCACAAGAAGCATTAGATACTACTTTAATGGCTTACAAAGTTTCAGAAAATCCTAACGTATTACTCCCAACAATGGTATGTTTAGACGGATTTATTTTAACTCACACCGTAGAACCTGTAGAAATTCCAGATCAAGAAAGCGTGGACAAGTTCTTACCTCCATATGTTCCAGAACATGCATTTCTTGACCCTAACGAACCAATGACCCTTGGTAGTTTTGCTGACACCAGATTCTATACTGAAGCAAGACACGATATGGACGTTGCAATGACAAACTCACTTGAAGTCATCAAAAACACTTGTGATGAATTTGCTGAAATATTCGGAAGAAAATATGGTCTTGTTGAACCATACAAAACCGAAGATGCAGACATCATTCTTGTTGCAATGGGTTCTCTCTGCAGTACCATCAGAGTAATTGTAGACCAATTAAGAGAACAAGGCGAAAAAGTAGGTTTACTCAAAATTAGAGCATACAGACCATTCCCAGTTGAAGAAATCAAAGAAGCAGTCAAAAATTGTGATAAAATTGCTGTTCTTGATAAAAACTTCACATTCGGAATTGGTGGAGCATTATACTCCGACATGAAAGTTAAAATTGACAAAGACATCTACGGATTCATCGTAGGTTTAGGTGGAAGAGACATCACACCTGATTCAATCATTGAAGTTTACGAAAAAACCAAAGAACCAGTACAAGACGTTACATGGATTGGACTCGAGGAGGAATAGATATGGATATACCTGATAAAGATTTATTAGCACCAGGACACAGAGGTTGTGCTGGTTGTGGAGCATCAATTGCTGTAAAATTAGCTCTCAACGCATTAGGAAAAAACACTGTAGCTATTTCTGCTACAGGTTGTCTTGAAGTAATGACTACCCCATACCCAGAAACTTCATGGGAAGTACCATTCATTCACGTTGCATTTGAAAACTCCGGTGCAGTAGCATCCGGTGTAGAAAGTGCATTAAGAATTCAAGGAAAAGATGATGTTAATGTAGTCGCTTTCGGTGGTGACGGAGGAACTGTAGATATCGGTTTACAATCCTTATCCGGAGCTATGGAAAGAGGACACAACATGCTTTACATCTGTTACGATAACGAAGCATACATGAACACAGGTATTCAAAGAAGTGGAGCTACCCCTTACGGTGCAAGTACCACTACTTCACCAAAAGGAAGCGCAAGTTTCGGGGAAGACAAACCTAAGAAAAACATGCCTATGATTATGGCTGCACACGGAATTCCATACGTAGCTACTGCATCTATCGCATACCCTGAAGATTACGTCAAAAAAGTTAAAAAAGCAGCTGCAATCGATGGTCCTGCTTACATACACTTACAACAACCATGTACTACCGGTTGGGGATTCCCATCTGAAAAAACCATTGAAATGGGAAGATTAGCAGTAGAAACTGGATCTTGGGTATTATATGAAATTGAAAACGGTAACTTTGAAATTACATACAGACCAGATGAGAAAAAACCAGTTAAAGACTACTTATCTGTACAAAAAAGATTCAAACACTTAGACGAAGAACACGTTGAAAAAATCCAAAAATACGTTGACGCACACTGTAAAGAATTAGGATTATAGGAGGAATATCAATGGAAAGTATTCTTGTAAATAGCAACTTATGTGACGGATGTATGAACTGTGAAAACATGTGTGCATCAGTCCATAATGCTAGTAGGATAAAAATTATTGAACACGATTCTTCCTTTTATTCCATTGTATGTCAACACTGTGAAAGTGCACCATGTATCAAAATCTGTCCGACTGAAGCAATCACCGATGAAGGTGTAGATACTGAAAAATGTATCGGATGTGGATTATGTGTAATGGTTTGTCCATTCGGTGCAATGACTTTCCAATCCAAAGTTGCTGAAAAATGTGATCTCTGTGCTGATAGGGAAGAAGGTCCTGCTTGTATCAAAGCATGTACCAAAAGAGCTATTAGTATTGCAGATCCTGAAAAAGTTCGTGCTAAAAACCAAGAAAAATTCCTTGCTAAAATGTCTGGAATGTACGAACCTGACAGCAAAAAAGGTGGAATTGTCCACGTATTAACAGGTCAAGCAAGAGCAAGACTTGTTTTAGACGAATAATCGAGAATTATGTATTCAGGAAACTGTACAAATTGTACAACCTGTGGAAGTTGTCAACAATCACCAAATGTTGACACTCCAATCTTATTTTGTATGCACTGCCAACCATCAGATGCACCATGTTTAAAAGCTTGTAGGGAAAATGCAATCAAAGTATTAGGCGGAGCCATAACTATTGATGGTGATAAATGTACCAAATGCAGAGATTGTGTTGAAGTCTGCCCAATTAAAGTAATTAAAATTTAAATATTTTGAAATGAAAAAATAGTATTAATTAATTTTTACAAGGTTTTATTTTGATTACTAAAGATACTATTAAAGAAACTGTTTATGAGCTCTACAAGAAAGCGGTTATCGTTCTTGGTGATGATGTAAGAAAATCACTTGAAGATGCTCTTAAAAATGAAGAACATGACCTTGCAAGGTTAAATATTGAAGCTATCTTAAAAAATATTAAACTTGCTGAAGAAAAACAAATTCCAATGTGCCAAGATACAGGTCTGCCAGTGGTTTTTGTTAAAATAGGTAATGTTGAAGTTGAAAACTTGCGCGAAGGCATTGAAGAAGGGATTAAAAAAGCAACTAAAGAAATCCCAATCAGACCAAATATCGTAGATCCATTAACAAGAGAAAATACCATCGTCAACGTTGGAGATTACATCCCTCCAATAGATATTGAATTTATTGACGAAGATTATCTTGAAATAACAATATTACCAAAAGGATTTGGTTCTGAAAACAACAATGCTTTAAAAATGGCTCTTCCTGCTGAAGGAATCGAAGGAATAAAAGAATTTGTAATCGAATCCGTTCTTAAAGCTAAAGGAAAACCATGTCCTCCAACTGTCGTCGGTGTCGGAATTGGTGGAACATCCGATTTATGTTTAAAACTCGGTAAAAAAGCACTTCTTGGAAAAGTAGGTGAACGTAACCCTGACCCACAAATAGCAGAACTAGAAGAAGAAATCTTGACTGAAATCAATAATTCTGGAATCGGACCAATGGGACTTGGTGGAAAAACAACCTGTTTGGATGTTAAAATCTTAAAAGCACATACCCATACAGCAGGTTTACCTATTGGCGTATGTATCCAATGTTGGGCCGATAGGCACGCAACAACAAAAATATATGATAATTAGATTATAATAATCTAATTACTTTTTTAATATCTGAAAGTTCTCGGAGTAGTTGATCTTGGAATATTTTGATGGAATTCAACTGAAACGTCCATCATTTCAACAGAAATATCTCCCATTCTTTCAAATGCTTTAACAACTCTAAATAAATAAATAAAATAATTTGAACGCTCTTTTTCATCAAATGAATTTTCTGCCATCTGCTCTGCAATAAGGTTAATTGCTTTGGTTTGAAGAATATGGATTGATTCCTCAAGCTCCATCAAATCATCCTTGAGCTCTGTTTTTCCTTCAATGAATGAAGTAATGGCCAGACGAATCATTTTCTGAGCTATTTTATACATCTTTTTTAGTTTCTTCAAGACATTCTCGTCAATTTCATAAACATCATTTATTACAAATTTAGCAATATGCCCACAGTAATCACCAATACGTTCCAAATCATAAGCAATTTCATTGTAAAGCATTGATTTTGAAATTTCAGAATGCTTATTCATATTAACAATAGTTTCAACAGAAGTTCTTATCTTTTCAACCATATTGTTTGTTGCATAATCCATCTCCAAAGCTTTATTTGCCTTATCCTCATCATATTCCAAAACTGCATCAAATGAAACTTCTATTTGTGAGTGAACATGCTTTGCCATATTTGCAATCATATCATTGACAATTACATTACCTTTTGTTTCAGGAGTTCCGGCATAATCGCTTAAAGATTCAGCAACTTTTTCATAGCTTTTCAAATCAATCATATATGCTCTTTTTACAGTTCCATCTTTAACAAGAGGCTGCAATAACTGAGTAACATATCTACGAGTTATTCCCAACTTTTCAGCTATTTCATCTTGAGTTGAAAGATTCTCATATAAGATAAGATCTAAAATATCTTTCAATGTTTTATCTTTTTTGCTCATGATATCACGATTATTTATAATCATCCAACAAATCATTGGATTCAAACTGAATATTATCAGATGATTGATTTATTCCTACAGATTCCTGATTAAGATCCTTTTTGAATGTTACATCAGGAGCCTTTTTGACATTACATACTGGTTTATTTACCCTTTGAGGAGGTTGTCTTAACCTGTCTCTTTTTTCAGCATAGTCAAAATCATTATGTTTTCTAGAATGATGATGAACTTTCTGATTAGCAAAGTAATCTTCATTAACAGAGTGTTTTGTTACATTAAATTCATTTTCAGCATTAGCAGAAATGAGTATGTTTATTATTACAAATACCAACAATACAAAAGCAACAACAGCAATAGGTAAATCAAAATACATAAACACTTTATCATAAAGATTTGTAATAGTATTTCCCAAATCGACAAAACCACGTGCTAAAAAGATAAGTCCGACAAATGCAATGACTGCACCATATGACCTTTTTATTATTCCTCTTTTCAATGCAAATGGATATATACTCATAACGAGCAATGCCAAACCTAAAATACGATATAGATTATTGTTAGCGAAATCCTGAAGTGACAAATATACTTTTAAAAATGTGTAAGGCAAAATGCCAAATTCAGACAATAATGCTGTAATTAAAATGAATTGAATTATTGCAATTACAATAAGTGGAAAAGCATAAGCTATTTCCCATTCAAAATTAGAACTAAAAGTTTTTTTCTCTATAGGACTTTCTAAAACTTCTGTAAGCATATTATAAAGAACAGAAGAAATTACTGAACCAATAATTGTACCTGCAACACCCATTACTGAAGTTAAAAGAGCAACAAATGCAGAAATACAACCAACTAATATAAGTTTTTTATAGTTCATAATTCACCTTAAAAATTTAATTAAAAATAAAATAATATAATTAATGATATTTAATATTATTTATTTTTATAAATTTAAACTTTAAGGAAAATCTAAACAATAGTTAATGCATTAGGAACTTTCTTTAAAATGTTATCTTTAATAGGAATCATAGTTGTTGAAGCTATAGAAAAGTCTGATTGACTAGCTGCAACTTTATCATCACTTTCAGCAATGATTGTAGCATTCAATTCATCCTGCAGATTATTAATTGTATTGTCCAGTACCCATTTATCAACATCAGAGATGATAATTTCATCCACTTGCTTGTCAAGTTCCTTGGCAAGAACCCATGATATAAATCTTCCACCATGTAAAGAAACAGTGTTTCCTTCTGTTAAATTAACAATATCATTTAAAGTATGTTTTAATTGAATATTTTGATACATTCTTGAGTTAACTAGAGTTGCCCAGTGAGCATCACCAACATAATATGAGCCAATCTTATTAGGATAAATATATTCAGGTCCTGCAAGTTTAACTGCAGTAGCTATTGCAAGCAAATCATGCTTTTGAGCAGGAAGGCCCCTATTTGGAAACTCTTCATTGATTATCTGAATTACTCTCGGAAGACCAAATTTACCTCTTCTTGCAGTACCAGGTTCATATCCACACATATATCCATGATGGTTTTTAGGAAATCCTGTAATAACCATGTTCAAACCAGATCTAAGACCTGCCCTAACTTCATGTTCATAAGCACCATTGGTAGCTACAACTTTTCCAGGAGACAATATCCTTGCAGCTGCAATTGTTTTTGCAAATGATTCTGTTGTATTTTCACATCTATTGAATGGTCCTCCTTCAACTACAATAACATCAGCACCAAGTTCAATGGATTTTTCAAAACCAGTTATCACTTCATCATAACCATCACCGACAAACATGATGGATTCCAAACCTTTTCCATATTTTTTAGCTAAATCTGCAACATCACGAGCCTCCCTTAATGGAGCTGCATGAGCTTCACCAGTTTGTTCAGAGGAAACGTTAACTGCAACAGAAGAAGATAATTTTACCCATTCTTCCTTATCATCTTTTTGTTCCAATTCTTTGTCAATCAATCTTTCATGTATCCTTCCACGAGGACATTCAGTAAATGCTGGACCATCATTATAGCAGTCTCCACCACATCCAGAAATATTTCTTGGAAGTCTCATAGCACCATTTTCACCAAAATGATCCAAGTCAAGAGGAACATCAACAATTTCATGAACCTTTTTCATTACTTCAAGCCCAGTCATTCCAAATTTTTCACCAATATCAGAAAAAGCATAAGCACATATATGAATCGGAGCTCCAATCATATCTGATAGACGGCAATTCCCAAGCAAGTCCACCAATTCCAAATCAGAAGCACAAGTACCTACAACAACTTCAGTCAAATCACAACCTAATGGAAATCTTTTAAAACTCATTCCTAACTTCATAGTCTCTTCTAATGAAAGTTCTGAAATTGCATCTACAACAGAACCTACATCTTTTTTCATTTTTGATATTTCAATTGCTGCCGCATCATCATGAACTGCTTCCTTGATTAAATCATACATGATAAAAATTCCTCCAATTAATAAAATTCTAGATATATTTAATACCAATATTAGATAAAAACTTTTTGATTTATTTTTAATTAAAATTAGTTATATCAAAAATAAAAAAGTAATACGAGTATTACTAAAAATAATTATATTTAAAATAAGAAATACTAATTTAGAGAAATATATAAAGATTTAAATAGTAGCACAAACTTAATAAACCTTATTACTACAATATGTTTTAACTACCAAAAAAAATCATACCCTTTTTTTATTATAACATTGTAGTAAGAATCTTTCAAAAAAAAATTAGAAATTAAGAAACTTAAAAGGAGAGACTAAAAAATGAAAGTAGCAATTTTAGGTGCAGGATGTTACAGAACTCATGCTGCAAGTGGAATCACCAACTTCGCAAGAGCTTGTGAAGTTGCAGAAGCAACTGGAAAAGAAAACATTTCAATGACACACTCAACTATTGAAATGGGTGCAGAATTATTAGAATTAGCTGGCGTAGATGAAGTTGTTGTATCTGACCCAACTTTTGATGGTGACTTTACTGTAGTTGATGATTTCGATTATGCCGAAGTAATGGCAGCACACAAAGCTGGAAACCCTGAAGAAGTAATGCCTGCAATCAGAGCAAAAGTTGCTGAATTAGCTGAAACTGTTCCAAAACCATCCAAAGGTGCAATTCACTTCACCCACCCAGAAGATTTAGGAATGAAAGTTACTACCGATGACCGTGAAGCTGTAGCTGACGCTGACTGGGTAATGACCTGGTTACCAGAAGGTGGAATGCAACCTGCTATCATCGAAAAATTCGCTGATAACATCAAAGAAGGTGCAATCGTAACTCACGCATGCACTATTCCAACCACTGGATTAAACAAAATCTTCGAAGATCTTGGAACTAACGTAAACGTAGCTTCCTACCACCCAGGTGCTGTACCTGAAATGAAAGGACAAGTTTACATCGCTGAAGGTTTTGCTGACCAAGCTTCCATCGACACTTTAATGGATTTAGGTCAAAAAGCAAGAGGATCTGCATTCACTTTACCTGCTAACATGGTAGGTCCTGTATGTGACATGTGTTCTGCAGTAACTGCTATTACCTACGCAGGTATTTTAGCATACAGAGACACCGTAACCCAAATCTTAGGTGCTCCTGCAGGATTTGCACAATCTATGGCTAACGAAGCTTTAACTCAAGTAACTGCATTAATGCAAAACGAGGGAATCGACAAAATGGACGAAGCTTTAAACCCAGCTGCATTACTCGGTACTGCTGACTCCATGAACTTTGGTAACTTAGCAGAAATCGTTCCTACTGTATTAGATTACTTAGGTAAAGATCAATAAACCACATGTTAAACAATTGTTGGATTAATCCAACAATTTTTAACTTATTTCTTAATAATTATCAAAAGTAGCTATTAAAAAATAAGTTAAACTAATTTTCAAAAAAAGCAATGAGGATTGATGTTACATGATTGATAATATTTTAAACAAAGCAAAATTAGGAAAAGAATTAACTGACGAAGAATTTTTAGAATTATTAAAGATAAATAATGATGAAGATTTAGAGAAATTGTTTTCAATAGCTCGTTATATCCGAGACAATCAATCCAAAGAAATAAAATTAACATCAACAGTCCACATCACAAATAAATGCCAAATTCAACCTAGATGCGAATACTGTGGTTTTGCAGAAAAAACTTCTAGAAATGGATACTATAATGCATTTTATAAATCAAATGAAGAGATTTTAAATGCAGTTACCTCCATTGAAGAAGCACATATTCCTCGAGTAAGTTGTTCAGGAGGATATGGTTATAAAGGCAAACAGGCTGTAAATGCCTGCAGAATCGTAAAAGAGTATTCTAATTTAGAGATATTAGTTAATGTTGGTGGAGACTTAACCGAAAAATCCGTTAATGAGCTAGCAGAATTAGGTGCAGATACAGTATGCTGTAACCTTGAAACCATCAACGAAGAAATATTTTATGAAAGAAAACCAGGAGATTCACTTGAACAGAGAATTTTAACTTGTAAAAGAGTAAGTGAAGCTGGAATCGGCCTATCCTCAGGACTACTTTTGGGAATTGGAGAAAGTATTGAAGACAGATTAAAACATTTACGCTTTTTATCTAACTTCAAAACACTTGAAGAAATTCCTATAATGGGCTTTAATCCATACCCTGATACTGCAATGGCAGATTATCCCCCATTCCCATTAAAAGAACAATTGAAAATTGTTGCAGTTACACGCATAATGTATCCTACAATTAGAATTACAATGCCAACACCAACAGTTGGACCTGAAAACGTTGAATTCTCATTAAAAGCAGGGGCAAATAATTTAGCTACTGTAATTGCAGATAATTACCCTCATGAAGTAAAAGGGGTTGGATCACCAGAATATGGTAATTATAATGAAGTAGTTAATGTAATTGAAAAATTAGGATTAATACCTCAAACTATTTAATTTTCATTTAAGAATATGATATTATGGCATTTGAAAAGATGATACATAATGCATTTGAAGAATCTAGAAATAACTGTAGATTTGGAGATACTCTTGAAGAAATACATGAAATTCAGGAATACATAAATAATGCTAAAAAAGTATGTGTTCCAAATAAGAATGGTATCAAAGTAGAAGTATTGAATAAAGTTTTAAGAGAATATAATTTACATCAAGCAGAAATACTTCAAATTAATACAAATACTGCAGATACAAGCAGAATACCTGCTCTTGCAAAGGCTTACATGGCATTAGACCAAAGTGATGCCGATTTAATCATAGCAAGAGGTAGATTAGGAATTCCAGGTTCAGGATCATTGCTTATTTTTATAGATAACAAAGGAAGAATATTGACTTGTGGAACTTCACCATCTCACGCAATTCATAAAAAAAGTATTGAAGAAGCAGTATATGAAGAAGCATGTGAAGCACTTGAAAAGATTGGATTTAACAAAGAAGGTTGAATAATGGATATTGATACTGGAATCACATCTGAAGTACTTACAATAAAATCTAAAACTAAATTAATAGATATTTTTAATAAAATAATAAATGAAAAGTCCAATGCAGTTTTTAATTACATTAATAAACTAGACATCAGGAAAGATGCAAAAATAGTTGTTATTGGAACTTACTTTACAGGAATAGGCATTGTGAAAAAATTAAGTGAAGAATATGAAAATATTTTATTAATAGACATTTATCCACACTTAAAAGAATTGTTAGATACACAAATTGGAGGAACTGTTAAAAATACAATTAGTTTTTCATCTGACTTGGATTTAATCTATACAGGTGAAGTTGTCATTGACACTACTGGTTTTGGAGGCATCAATATCAAACAATCCTCAGAATTTGATGTTGATACATTCATTATTGAAGATCCTGTTGCAGAAGACAATGATAAGATTTTATCAAACAAAAATAATATTTATGAAAGATTGAATGCAGTTAAAGCCAAAAATAAGGCAATCATTAAAACAAAAGGCATAAATACAAAAACATCAGGAACAATGACCCTGACTATTGGTATTTTAACAAATGTATTGAATAAATGTCTTGAAAGAGAAGGAGTCCTTTATAGTGCATGTGAAATGGGATTCTTTGAAGAAGTGATTTTTAAAGAACAAAACATTGCCAAATTCATAAAATTAGTTGATAAGCAAGCACTTAAAATATCAACAATTGAACCATTCAACTGCGATGAGCTGATTGCAACTGAAATTTCAAAAATAAAAACTGATTTAAATGAAACTTAAAAAGATTATTGCATTTTTAGAAGAAAAAATACCTGTTAATCTAGCTTTAGAATTTGACAAAGTTGGATTAATGGGAAATTACAATTTAGATTCAGACATCAACTCAATTAAAATTTTTATGGATTTGTTACCTGAATATGATTCATTTAATGAAAATACATTAATAATTACTCATCATCCACCATTATTCACTCCAAAAACCCCAACATATACAATTCATTCAAATTGGGACATAATTGATGGTGGAGCTAATGAAACATTAGCAGAAATATTAAAATTAGAAGTTAACGATTATTTTGATACTACTACAAAGATTGGGAGAATTTGTAAATCAGAATATACCTTCAAAGAACTAGAAGAAATCATCTTAGATAATTTTGAAGAAATTAAAATAGTTAATAGATTAGATTCTGAAAAAAAACTTGAAGATATCGGCGTAATATCAGGTTTTGGTTTAAAAAATCCAGAATATATAGAATTAGCTAAAGAAAAAAAACTAGATGCGCTAATTTCAGGAGATTTATGTCAAGAGACAGCAATTCTTGCAAAAAATTTACAAATAACTCTCATAGATTTAGGGCATCATGAAAGTGAAGTTCCAGGTTTAATCAGACTTAGCAACCTCGTAGAAGAATTAGACATAGATGTTGAAATTATAAACATAAAACCTATAAAAACAGTGATAAAATGACTGATGAAATACAAAAAATAGAAGACAGCAGAGTCCCTAAAGGTAGAATTGATTTAATAGGATGCGGAAGATTAGGATTAAGAATTGGAATAAACATAATGCAGGCTCATAGAGGAGGACCAAAAATCATTGGTGCATTTGATGGGCAAAAAATTGATGGTGGAGACGTAATATTCACAATGTTAGGTGCTGAGATTGGCCAAAACAAAACCGATTTCTTAAAACAACTATGTACTCACAATGAAGAATTCAGACGTGTGGACAGTTATACTGAATACATTGATGAAAATAACTTGGATTTAGTTCAAGGAGATGTAGTAATCATCGTTATAGCTGGAGGAAATACAATACCTACTGCAGCAAAAATCATTAAAAAGGCACAGGAAAGAGGAGCAGTGACAATCGGAACTGCAGGAATATTTGGATTTGGAAACGAAAATATTGAAATAAAAGACATTTCTGAATATGATGACAACAATCCTGCTGTTGAAGAATTAAGGGCACAAGGAATTACAAAAGATCATTTAGTAATTACAACAAATAAATTAATTAGAGATAGAGAACCTGTAACCCCATATACTTTAGATGAAGTTGCAAAAATCATAACCATGACTGCATTAAAGGAATTAAGAGATATAAATGATAAAAATAGCGACTGCTGAGTGTTTTACTCAGGGAAAAATAGGCAGAGAACTACATGCATTAGCACAAAGTTACGAAGGTGACTTTGGATTTGATTACATTGAAAACCTTAATGAATACAGTGATTTTGATTACAATCAACTTAGTGTGACATGTAGCCTATTTATTCCCACCATTGAAGCTGTTAAAAAAATATTGAATGTTAAGAATCCTCCCAAACCTAACACTTTAATTAAGGGAATAAAGGTTTATGATGAACCTGGAGATAAAGAAGTTAGTAAAATAATGGCCAAAGCCGTTAAACATTTAAGTGATTGCGATATAGCAATCGGAACTACTGCCGGTGTTGGTCGTGGAGGAATAACAATCATTAATAATGAATATGAAATAACCACCACCACAAATGTTTATGCAGATTTAAATGAACTAGACAGTGATAAATTGTATGAACGATCAGAAGCTGGAATTAAAAAAGCTTTAGAAATACTAATGTTTCTTTTAAATAATGATTTCAACAGAATAAACTCTTTAGAAAATGTTGAAATTAAAAAAATATAAGAAAATTCTTTTTTTAAATGAAATAATATCTTTAAAGATGTTAAAATTATATAAAAATAGTTAGAAAGCCTTAGGGGGGATTCGAACCCCCGACTTCCACCTTACCAAGGTGGCGCTCTACCGGCTGAGCCACTAAGGCATTGTCAGGAAACTAATAATTTGAAAAAATCATAAAATAGTGCAAGGGAAGGGATTCGAACCCTCGAAGGCCTATACCAGAGGATCTTAAGTCCTCCCCCTTTGGCCGCTCGGGCACCCTTGCATACAACAATAATAATGTTAGTCTTCATAGTATATAAATATTATGTTTTTTTGACCAAACACTATCGAAAATTTTAAAACTACAAAATAATATTTGTCAACAAACTATTTAAATATTACATATTATATTAAATAATACTAATAAAATATATTTTTTAAAATTAATTAAAACTGGTGTAATAATTGAAAATTGATATGGAAGAATGCGGAGTTTGTGAAGACTGTATTGACGTATGTGTAGAAGAAGCAATTCAAAGAAAAGCTTATACTGTAACTATTGATCCTGAAAAATGCGATAACTGCGGTGAATGTGTTGATGTCTGCCCAGTGGGCGCTATCTACGACGAATAGGTATAAATTATGAAAATAAAATTTACTTTAGTTGACTATATAATAATCATTTTAGTTGTGTGTGCAATTGCATTTGCATTCATACACATCACAACTGATGATTCTTCAGAAATACAGAAAACCGCATTTGATGCATCAACAATCAATAAAATTCCAGATACTTATTCTAACTATTATAAAGACGGATATATTGTAAAAGCCAGTGTTGAGGGTTTTAATGCAACAACAGGCAATGAAACATCATTGAACGGTACTGTAAAATGGATTGGAAATGATGGTGGAACCGACGTTAAGATATTGATTGAATCAAACAACACAAATTATCTTGTTGGTTTATACAAAAGCATTCCAGAAGCAGATGTTTACATAGATAAGATTTCACTTGAAACAAATGGCAGCAAATATCCAAATTTAGTGGAAATTAAAGTAAATCCAGAAAACATTTCATCAATAAATGATTTAAATAAGAATTTATCTGGAGATTTTGAAATATCCACCACAATCTCACTCGATTCATTTGATTTAATGAAAATTCAGGAAATAACAAACAAAATAAATTCCCATGATAAAAGAGTAGCCATTAAGACACCTACTACAGGTCTTGGAAATAGCTTAATATTAGAATATGCTAACCAACAGAGCCTTGATGATGCGAATTCAGTTTTGGGAAACATTAATGGAATTACAGATGAAATTACCATTAGGATATACAATTGCAGTGAAAGTCAATTAGACCAAATTAAGAATAACTACAATGTTACAAACATAAGAACCTTTTAAGTTGTGTAAATAATGAGCGTTATTTATTCCAAGTTAACTTCAGTGATAAACAAGATTAGTGATGAGTTTCACAAATCATTCCTGTTTACCACAATTTTTTCAATTTTATCATTTATTGAAAACCAGTGGGTCAACAGTTATTTCAAGAAGTTATACCCAGATGAAGACTTTTTAAACTTTTTAAATAAAAGCAACATTCTAAAAAATCATTTGTTCAACCCATTAATTGTGATTGTATTATTTTCATTCTTTTTAATTTTATCAATGAACAATCCCTCTACAAGTTTGGTTATTACATTACTCATCGGATTTATTGCATTTTTTATAGGATCAACAATAATCCCAAGAAGATTCCTAAATAAAAACATCAAACTTGTTGAATTTAACAGAAAAGACATTTATTCCATCGGATTCTGTTTAATTTTAGTCAGCATAGTGTTTTTTGGAATATGTATTGCATCTGTTGGAGGAATTCCTCTTTTAAAACCATCAATAAGATATTTATTGAAACCAATATTTACAATGCCTGTGTTTTTGATAATTCCTGGAACATGTTTAGTTGCTAGTGCTTACCTAAACGATTTTCAATCAAAAAACATCACCCGTTCACAGACAAGATTCAGATTCCTATTTTTGCTTGCAATGGACAGTGCATTATTATTGCTTCTAGGTTATAGGACACCACTACTTGCCGTATTTCTTATCATAATTATCATAGGTTTCTATGGAAATATCATTTCTCTTTGGGAAGTTGTGATGGGAGGATTAATTGGTGTAGGTGCAATTATAGGAATTGGTTATTTTAGATCACTTAGTGAGATGACAATAACATCATCAACAAACCCCCTCTACACATTACAATCCAGAGCAGACTTTACATTGCATGTTCTAAATCTGCTTGATTTTATTGGAGGCACTTTCGGTCTAACCCACGGACAGTTACTGGCAAGTTCAATTCCAGGAAGCGATTTAGGACCAAGAATGCTTGTTGGAAAGCTCATAGCATGGAGAACAGAAGTTACAGTGACTCCTACCCTGATTGGACAGATGGTAGTTGACTTCGGTAAGATAGGTGTGGCAGTGGAAATGTGCATATTAGGATTCATTTTGGGCATTGGATTTAAAATAATGCAAAAGACTAAAAATTATTTCTATATTGCTATTTACTCATTGATTTTAACATATGCAATTTTAGGCATAGAAACTGGAATTTTGGATATTCAAGTTTTATTATACTTTGCAATAGCCCTTTTCATCTATTTAATTAACATGAAAAAATCCACATAGTGACAACTTTTTTTACATTAAGTATTACAAAAATTAAAAAATAATACAAAAAAGTATTACTTTAATAACATTTATATATTAATTTTAACCTAAATTATAAAATGTCAAGGTAAAAAAAGGATTTATTAATCTTCATACTTAATAAACATCCATAAAACCTTGATATTTATTAAATTAAACAAATAAAATACACTTTAAGTAATACACACCATATAAATGAAATACAAAAAAGTATTACTTTTAATTATTGGAGGAATTAATTTGCATATACCTGACGGATTTATCCCAATCGTACAATGCCTCATATACTATGTAATTTTAATTGTTGCATTATACTTCTCTGTAAAATGGGCTAGATCCAATTTAGATGAAAAACGTATACCTCTTTTAGCAGTACTTGCAGCAGGTATCTTCGCAATCATGTCCATGAACATGCCAATCCCATTTGGTACCAGTGGACACATGGTTGGAGGTGCATTAGTTGCTATCGTATTCTTAGCACCTGAAGCTGCTGTTTTAGTATTTACCGTTGTTTTACTCATCCAAGCATTAATCTTCGGAGACGGAGGAATTACTGCTTTAGGAGCAAACGTATTAAACATGGCTATAGTTGGAGGTTTTACAGGTTTATACACATTTAAAGCATTAAACGGAAAAATAGGAAATTACCCAGCAGCAGGAATTGCTGCATGGTTAGCAACAGTACTTGCTGCATTAGCATGTGCTATTGAAATGGGTATTGCTGGTACATTCCCAGTGAACATTGGTATCCCATCAATGGTATTATACCACTTCTTCATTGGAGTAATCGAAGCTGTTTTAACTGTAATCGTTCTTGCAGCATTAGACAAATTCAGACCAGACTTACTCGCATGGAACAAAGGAGATGCATAATATGGATAAAAAAGACATGTCTTTAATCGTTGTTGCAGTAGTCATTTGTATCGTGATCAGTTGTCTTTCACCATACATTGCATCTGGTAACCCAGACGGACTTGAAAAATCTGCAGAAGATTCTGGACTTGCAGAAGACTTCCAAATTGAAGAAATTAATGGAATTCCTGATGCAATCTTCCCAGATTACGCATTTGCAAGCGCTCCAGACAACCAAGCATTACAAGTTGTTGCCCTAGTAATAGGTGCCATTGTAACTCTCGGTGTAGGATATGGAGTTGCAGCAATTTTAAGAAGTAGAAATTAAATCATTTTAATTTCTTCTTTTTCCCTTATAAACAAAATATATAACTTACTTTTTTTAATATTATAATAGTGAATTAATATGGTAGACATAACACAAATTATGAGATTTGATGAATTAGCATCAAAGGATAGTCCCATACATAATCTAGGAGGACGTATTAAATTAATCGCAACTATTTTTATTATTCTTGCATGTGTTATTTCAAAAGAACTTTTTATACCAATAATCTTAGAAATAATGTTATTATTTATCTTAAAAATGGCCAATTTATCATATATTGATTCTGCAAAAAGATTATTAATGTTACTTCCATTTGGAGGAGCAATAATCATATTTCAACCATTTATACAACCAGGAACTATAATCTGGAGTTATTCATGGTTACATATTACTGATTTTGGACTCAATTGGGCAATATTATTGCTTGTTCGTATGATTGTATGTTTAACTGCAATTATCATATACTCATCAACAACACCATTGCAGGAAATGGCCAGTTCATTTAGAAAGTTAAAAATGCCAAGAGATCTTGCAATGATTCTTTCAATCATGGTCAGATTTTTATTTTTGTTTGTTGATGAACTCGCAGCAATCAGAAAAAGCCAAAAATCAAGAAACTTCAGCATCCATTCAGATAACACACCTTACAAATGGAGAGTAAAACAGGTCGGATACACAATAGGAATGATGTTTTTAAAATCTTACGAACAAGGAGAACGTGTTCATAAAAGTATGGTGAGCCGTGGATTTTCAGATGCATCAGAAATGTTCAATGAAAAGAAATCCCCTGAGAAAAGCGATTATATATTTATTATTTCAATCATAATTATAGTAATAATACTCGAAATTATCTTATTCAAATATAGTGGTCAATTAGGTTACATTGGTCAAAATTTATCAATTAATTAGGTGGCAAAATGGAACAAATTCATTTAGAGACAAAAAACTTATCTTTTACTTATCCTGATGGAACTAAAGCTTTAAAAAATGTCAATATTCAAATTAAAAAAGGAGAAAAAATTGCAATCATAGGTGCTAACGGTGCCGGTAAATCAACACTCTTTTCACATTTTAACGGTTTAACAGAACCTACATCAGGACACATTGAAATTGATGGAGAAAAGATAGTTTATAACCGTGAAGAACTACTTAAAGTAAGACAAAAAGTAGGAATCGTATTTCAGGACCCTAATGATCAGTTATTTGCACCAACTGTTAAAGAAGATGTTGCCTTTGGACCCATGAATTTAGGCCTTGATTATGATGAAGTCAAAAACAGAATTACAGAAGCACTTGAAATGGTTGGAATGAGCGGTTTTGAAGAGAAAACACCACACCATTTAAGTGGAGGTCAACAAAAAAGAGTGGCTATTGCAGGAATTATTGCAATGAGGCCCGAAATAATGATTCTAGATGAACCAACTGCAGGTCTTGACCCTGAAGGTGTTGATAAAGTATTAAATATTTTAAATGACCTCAACTCCAAAGGAATGAGTATTGTAATTTCATCACACGATATTGAAATGGTAAACCATTTTGCAGACAAAATATTTGTTCTACATCATGGAGAGATAATTGCTCAAGGAGATAAACACGAAATTTTTTCCGATAAAGAATTATTAAAAACAGCCCACCTAAAAGCACCAATAACAACTGAAATTCTTTATAAATTAAAAGAAAATGGATTTGATGTTGATACACATAAGATAACCGTCGATGAGACAGTTGAAGAAATATTAAATAAAATAAAATAGAATCAATCTCTTGATTCTTTCTTTTTAAATCTATTTTTAAGTTTTGTTATAAACTCAAATTCCTGATCTAATTCTGGAGAATTGCCAAATCCACAATTTGGACAGTGAATTTGATTACAATTATGTTTTCCACAACTAGTACATCCTCTGTTTTCAAGTTGAGTTTCATCGAATTCAAAACCACACATTCGACATTTCATAAAAAACACCATAAAAAAAAGTTATAAAAAATAAGAAACATTGAAGCTATTCAACTTCAATATTTGCAGCTTCTTCTTTACGAAGACATATATCATAGCCTTTGATACTCATTTCAATAGGATCACCTAAAGTAGCTACTTTTTTAAGGGTAATCTTAGCTCCTTTAACGAAACCCATACCTAATAAATGTCTTCTTAAATCTACATCCCCAGTGTTATGGTATCTAACTAAAGTTACTGTTTCACCAGGTTTTGCATCTTTTAAGGTTTTCATAATCTCACCAAAATGATAATTTTTAGGCATACTAAAAATTTCTTAATTGATATTTTATCATAAGGAATATATAAATATTTTTAGTTGCGTCTAAAAATTTACTTTTATAATTCCATCCATACTTTAGGAACACAAACCACAGAAAAATCCATTGCACTGCTCATGATTCCAACATACTGTTTTTAATTTAGGCATACATAAATATTTAAAATTTTTAAAAAAAATAATAAAATAATCATTATTTTTAGATTTCAGCAATCAAATTCTAATTATTTGAAAAGACCAATGTTGTAAATCAGGAATGAAACAATATAAGCAGTCACTACAGTAATACCGCACATAGTTAACGCCCATCTGTAACCATTGGTTTCATTTTTAATCGCACCGATAACTGCAATACATGGAGTATAAAGCAAAGTAAAAGCCATGAATGAAAATCCGGACAATGGTGTAAATGAATTTTGAATCAAATGAGTGATTCCTGCCTCATCATCCCCTTCCATTCCTGCAAGAGTACCGAATGTAGATACAACCACTTCTTTAGCAGATAATCCTGCGAGAATAGCCACAGCAGCTTGCCATGTTCCAAATCCTAATGGTGCAAATATTGGAGCGATTGTTGTACCAATCATTCCCAAAAGACTCATTTGAGGATCGTTTCCTCCCCAAGGATATATGTTCTGCAATGCCCACAATATGATGGAACAGACAAGAATGATTGTTCCTGCTTTTCTTAAGAATCCTTTTACCTTTTCCCAAGTATGCAATAATGCTCCTTTTACGGAAGGCACTTTGTATGTCGGAAGTTCCATAACAAATGGAGTTGACAATCCTTTAAACATTGTTCTTTTAAGAATAGCTGCCACAACAAGTGCTACAACAATACCCAACAAGTAAATTGCAAGCAATACGTTACCACCATTATCTGAGAAGAATGCTGCAACAAATATTGCATAAATAGGTAATCTTGCAGTACATGACATGAATGGAACAAGCATCATAGCAAGCATACGGTCCCCTTCATTTTCCATGGTTCTTGTTGCCATAATAGCAGGTACACCACACCCAAATCCTAAAATCATAGGAATGAATGCCTTACCATGAAGACCGACAATCTTGTGCATAATCTTATCCAATGTAAATGCAGCTCTTGCAAGATAACCACAGTCCTCCAATATACTTAGGAACAAGAACATTAAAATAATAATCGGCAAGAAAGTAAGAACACCACCTACTCCCCCAATGATACCATCACATACAAATGATTCAAGTAGGCCACCGCCAAGGAATGTACCTACCCATGCACTCAATGAATCAAACAATTGACTAATCAAATCTTGGAATGGAGCTCCAACAGTAAATGTTACCTGAAACATTAACCACATTATTATAAGAAATATAAATGGAGCCAAAATACGATCGGTTACAACTTTATCAATTTTATCAGTCATAGTTTCTTTTTCAACAGCCGGCTTGCTAACTGCTTCAGCCACCAAACCATCAATGAATGCATATCTTGCACTTGCAATAACTTCCTCAGGACCATCTCTGTAAACATCATACAAATGTTTACTTACCTTATCAACTTCAACCATGATTTTTGATCCTTGAGGAGAATGTTGAACTTTGTCTATGACTATTGTATCTTTTTCTAATAATTTAACAGCAGTCCAAACTGAAGGAACCTTCAATAAGTCATCATCCTGTTCAATGACTTCCTGAAGTTCTGCTAAATGGCCCTTAATATCATTACTGTATGACAGTTTTTCACTTGAATCATTAGGATTTTCAGCTACTTCTTCGACAGTATTCAATAATTCTTCAAAACCATCCTTTGTTTTAGCATTAATTTCAATAACCGGAAATCCTAAAAGCTCACTCATCAATTCCATATCAATGATGTGATCCTTTTTTCTTGCAAAATCATTCATATTAACTGCTAAAACTAAGTTAGCACCTAATTCCATCATTTGAACTGTTAAATATAAATTACGTTCAAGATTTGCAGCATCAACCACATTAACAATCACATCAGAGTCATCATCTACAATGAAATCTCTTGAGACGATTTCTTCCATAGTATGAGCACTCAATGCATAATTCCCTGGCAAGTCAACAAGATCATATCCATAATCACCATGTTCAAAGTGACCTTCTGCTCTTTCAACAGTTTTACCCGGCCAGTTACCTACATGTTGACGCATACCAGTTAATTGATTGAAAACAGTAGTTTTACCCACATTAGGGTTCCCTGCTAATCCCACAATTAATTTTTTCATTAACAAACTCCTTAATTAAATAACATATTTTTATGTTAGCCTAAAAAATTTTATCAAATGCTAATTTAGGCTAACCTTAACACTAATCTATCAATATTTCATTGTATTTAAATATTTATCCATACCAAAACATTTATATATAAATAATAACAATCGTTATATATCTATTTCTCACTCAAAAACAATGGAGAGTAAAAGTTTAGGTTTACCTAAAAAAATACAAACCTTTATATACTATAAAAACAAACTTTAATACAAGTGACATACATTTAGGTAAGACTAAATTCATCACTTCAAAACATTATTATCCAAATAATAATGAAATCTCCAAAAATATATATCTCGTATTGAATTAGCTTTACACAATTTTCTAATTTAATACACATGGAATTTATTCTGCCAAAAAATTCCCTGAAAAACTGATTGGTGTTATAGCCAAACACCAATTATCTCTCTTTTTTAAAAAAAATTATTTTAATGAAATAGTAAATTTTAGGTTTACCTAAAAAAATACAAACCATTATATACTATAAAAACAAAGTTTAATACAAATGACATACATTTAGGTAAGACTAAATTCATCACTTCAAAACATTATTAGCCAAAAAATAATGTAATCTCCAAAAAAATACATATCTTTCCGTATTAAATTAGCTTTACACAATTTTCTAATTTAATACATAGAAAATTTATCTGCCAAAATTTTCTAAAAAAAACGAATTGGTGTTTTCAACCTCAATTAACACCAATTATCTCTCTTTTCTTAAAAACTTATTTTCAAGGTCCTTCCCCATCATAAGTATAAGGATCATCATAAATATCTTCATCCCAATAATTATATTCAATATAATCATCGATTTCCTGATTTAAACCCCAATTATGGTCATCATAATAAGTATAAGGATCAAACTTCTCAGTTTTTACCAGCACTGATTTGGTCTTTTTAGCTGATTTATACTTGGAATCACCATCAAACTTAACTTTAACTTTATATTTTCCAACAGTGTATTTTAGCCTAAGTTCACCATCATAAGACTTATATGCCCAATTATAATTTCCATATTCATCAGTAATGTTATAATGAATAGTTCCTTTACTTTTGATTTCATTATCATGACTGTCTACAAGAGATATAACAATAAAACCCTTATTATTCAATGGATAATCATCAGTAGTAATCTTTACTTTAACCTTTTCTTTTGCAAATGCAGGTCCTGCCAATACAAAACAAACAACAATAATCGACAAAATAATTATAATCTGTTTCTTATTCATGATACCACACAAATAATATTTTTGTGTATAATTTGTTACAAATACTATTTAAATATTAACCATAAAAATATTAGTAATTATTTTAGGTGAAAACAATGATTGAATATGACGATATAATTAAAGAGTCACCATTTCTCGCAAATCATTTAATTACATTGAATAAAACTCATGATTTTTACATGAATAAACACATTAAAAATGGAACTGAAATATTACCAAGCCAATATTATATGCTAATGTTCTTATATTATGAAATGGGAACCACACAATCAGATATTGCAAAAGCTTGTTTGATGGATAGAAGCGGAGTTTCAAGAGCTTTTAAAGATTTTGAATGCAAAGGACTTATTGAAAGAAAGGTTAACGAAGACAACAAAAGAGCATATAAGATAAAATTAACTGAAAAAGGCATCGAAACTGCTGAGTTTTTAATCCAGAAAGAAAAAGAATGGGACAATATGATTTGTGAAGAGCTGGACATATCCCGTGAAGATTTGTTAAAAATATTATCAAAAGTGTCCTTGAAATCATTAGAATTCAATAGAAATCAGTTCTAACCATAACATTCAGATTCTCAATCATCATCAACATAATAATTATGTTTAAACTAATTAGAACAAAATAAATATTTAAAAAATACAACAATATTGGGCAATTACTTAAACAAAGTTTAAATTATAGTTTGATTAATGAATAGCTATGATAGAATTAGTTATAGCATGTTTTATAGGCATATTAATTGGAACAACAACAGGAATTATTCCCGGAATCCATGTCAATACTGCAGGAGCAATATTGTTTGCATCGTCAGGAGCATTGTTAACCCAAGTTTCACCAGAATTTCTTTGTGTGTTGATGGTTTCCATGTCAATTGCACATGCATTGATTGAATTTGTACCCTCAATGCTTTTAGGAGTTCCACAGGAAGGAACAGCAACATCAATACTTCCAGGACACCGAATGGTATTGGAAGGTAGAGCAAAGGAAGTTATAAGAATAGTATCTGTCGGAGGTTTTGGAGCAATAATTGTGACAATCATAATGCTTCCACTCTTTTCAATAGCCCTACCCATTCTTCATGATACAATAAAACCGTACACATGGATGATTCTTCTTGTTGCATCAGTTTACTTAACATATAGTTTAACAGCAAATTTTAGAGATTTCCTGTGGTCAATGCTTTTATTTATACTATCCGGAATTCTAGGATGGATCTTGTTTCAGACACCCATCACCTCAGGAGTTACATTAATGTGCACATTCTCAGGACTTTTTGGAATAAGCACAATATTATTTAGTTTAAATGACTCCTCCACACTACCTCACCAAAACCCATTTTATGAACTAAACATAGATTACAATAAGTTCAAGAGCATCTTTGCAGGAGGAATAACAGGAGCAATTTTAGGTTTTCTTCCAGGCTTTGGACCAGCACAGGGAACAGTTATAGCGCAAGCAGTAAGTGGAACTAACGACAATAATGATGATGATACAGTTAATTTCCTGCTTGCAACATCAGGACTCAATATTTCAGATTGCCTATTTTCACTAATGGCAATATACATTATTGGAAATCCCAGAAGTGGAATTGCAGTTTACATGTCTTATCTAATTTCAGAAATGAACATGAATCATCTGATAATTTTTATATTTGCATCATTGCTTGCAGTATCAGTTTCACTGGCAGTGTCATTAAAATTAGGAGATTCATTTTCCAGACTAATGGGGATGGTTGATTATAAAAAATTATCAATTGGAGTAATTTTACTTCAAATTTTAATATTGTACATATTCATATTTTATTATAAAGCCCCAATTGCATATATGACAATAGCACTTATTACCTCAACAGCCCTCGGGATGCTACCCCATTACATTGGTGTTGGAAAGTCCCATCTGATGGGTGTTTTAATAATTCCAGCAATTGTGATATATATGAAGATGTTTATTTAGTAGCTAGATAATTACCACATTATCAGCTATTTTTTCTGCTTTTTTAATGATTTCTGATGTATCTACACCAGGAAATGCATCAATTACACATAAATCCACATGTTCAATATCCAAATCTTCAAATGATTCATTGAATATTTCAAATCCATCAGTTATACCATTAAGGTCCAAATTTTTTCTTAAGTTTTCAATCATTTCAGGATTTATATCATTGAATATTACTTTTTCAAACCCATATTTAAGCAAATAGATTCCCAAAGCTCCAAGACCACACATACCATCAATAGCTATGCCTTTTTCGATTCCATTATTGTCAAGGTAATTATGCAATCTCAATAATTTCTGTTCTGTGGTCATTGCCACTTCAATATGGTGTTTAGATTGGTTTTTAATTAAAACAATTTTATCCTGAATCAATGTTCTCATCACATTAATCTGTTCATCATCCCCAACAAGTATTTCAAAATGATTAATTTGAGCATCTTTGTCAAATTGACCAATATGACTTTGAGGACTTCCTTTTAGCACACATTTAACTTCAGGAACATCTTCGAATAATCTTAAAGCCACTTCAGAAGTAAAATCTGGATGAAGCAATATCAATTCATTTTCACCAATGAATTGATGATTAAGATTACTGTAATAGAAACTTGACAATGGCACCGGAGAATTACGTCTTAGAGATGCTTTTTCAGGAACAATTTTTCCTTCAATCATTATTTTTAAGATATGGCTCATTACAATGTCCAATGGTCTTTTTCCACAGTCACATTTCATATATTCCCCATCAAGCTCATCGAAGTCTATTAATTCTTTTAGAGGATTGAATTTTTTTATTTGAATATCCCTACAGTTTTCACAGTAGTCCAATGTCTTAATTTGCTCATCTAAATCAATCATATAAAACACCACAGTTATACTAATGTTTTATTATTGCTTTTTAATAACTATTTTGACATCAAAAGTAATAAAAACTATATTAATTAGTATTACTAATCACTAACTGTAACTAAAATCGCCATTGGTGAAAATATGAACAATAATGACATAATACCACAATACGAAATCATAAATCAAAATTACACATCTGAAGAAAAAATACTTCTTAAAGAAATTAGGGAAAACTTAGTTGATTTAGCTATATCAACTGGAGAAACATTTCAGGAAAATGATGAGAAGTTATTAAATAACATCAAGAGCTTTTTATTTGAAAGAATTGAAGAAACTTTAGAGAATAATGATGTCTCAAATGAATATTTAGATAACTTATCTCGAAAGCTACTCAGAGATATAACAGGATATGGAGAAATTGATCCATTAATTCAAGATGACGACCTTGAGGAAATCATGATAATTGGAATAAATAAACCAGTGTTTGTCTATCATCGCAAATATGGAATGATGAAAACAAACATAACATTTAAAGATGAACAAGAGTTAATTGACCTGATAGATGGAATTGCAAGACAAATAAACAGACGTATTGATCAGGAATCTCCGATTTTAGATGGTAGATTACTTGACGGATCCAGAATAAACGCCACAATACCCCCAATCTCAGCAGATGGCCCATCACTTACAATACGAAAATTTAGAAAAGACCCCTTTACGATTATTGATTTGATAAATTCAAAAACAATATCCATTGAACTTGCAGCATTCTTCTGGTTATGTTTTGACGGATTAGGAGTCAAATCTGCCAATGCAATCATATCTGGAGGAACAAGTTCAGGAAAAACCACAACACTCAATGCTCTTTCAGCCTTCATCAACCCATCCGAGAGAATAATCACCATTGAAGACACATTAGAACTGCAAATACCCCATGAACATGTAATTAGAATGGAAACCAGACCAGCAAATGTTGAAAACAAAGGAGAATTGACAATGAATGATCTGGTTAAGAATTCACTTAGGCAACGTCCAGACAGAATAATTGTTGGTGAAGTAAGAGCCGAAGAGGCAATAACATTATTTACCGCATTAAATACAGGACATTCAGGATTTGGAACATTACATTCAAATGATGCAAGAGAAACCATAACAAGATTAACAAATAAACCCATGTCCGTACCAGAAATAATGATTCAAGCAATTGATTTTATCATAATGCAAAACAGGATTTATACTTCATCAGGAGTATCATTTAGAAGAATCAGTGAAGTGGCAGAAGTGGTTGGAATGGAAGATGGAGTTGTTCAGTTAAACAAGATTTTCCAATGGAATCCTGAAACAGATACAATTGAAAATATCAGCATAAGCAGCAGAACACTATCTCAAATTGCAAATTTAAGTGGAAATTCCATTAACGAATTATATCATGAAATTGAAAAAAGAGAATTAGTTTTAAGATATATGCATGAAAATGGCATTAGATCCGTTGAAGATGTCAATTTTGTTTTAGAATCATATTATAAAAGTCCAGAAGAAGTTTTAAGTAAAATCCTAAGCAGGTGATTTTTATTTTAAGAAACTTTTTTATAGCAATAGGTGAAATAACACTAAATTTCCTCAATTCATTTAGATATATTTCATTTAATGAAATTAAAAAAACACCTGAAA
This sequence comes from Methanobrevibacter sp., assembly GCA_022775905.1. Lineage (NCBI taxonomy): Archaea > Methanobacteriati > Methanobacteriota > Methanobacteria > Methanobacteriales > Methanobacteriaceae > Methanobrevibacter > Methanobrevibacter sp. The sequence goes on along the minus strand of JALFJX010000026.1, from coordinate 15,242 downwards.
TAAATGCAGAAATAGCTAAAAAATTAAATTTACAATCTAATGTAAAAATCCCAAAAAGTGAATATAACCATATTAATGAACTTAGAGAATTTTTAATTCCCCATTTAATATCAAAACCTACAATAGCATTCCTGGTTTTGGTTTTCATATCCTTGACAATTTTAACAAGTTTAGAGCTTTCTGGAATATTTTTTGTATCTGTTTTAATGACATACATATTTGTATTTTATTATCCTCAAATCAAACAGAAGAGAAATTACTCAGATATAAATCAGGAACTGCCCCATGCATTAAGACACATGGGAATTGAATTGAAATCAGGAAAAGGGCTTCATGACACATTAGTTACAATCAAGAATGCAAATTACGGATCCATTTCACAAGAATTTAATAGAGTTTTGGAAGAAATCAAATTTGGAAGTTCAACTGAAGAATCCTTACTTGAAATGTCCGAAAGAGTCAAATCCGAAGGTCTAACAAGAGCAATACATCAAATCATCAGCACATTAAGAGTAGGAGGCAACCTGTCCAACAGTTTAGATATAATAGCCAAAGATATTTCTTTTGATATGCAAATCAAATTAAAAGAATATTCTCAAAAACTAAACTCATTCATTTTGATTTATACATTCATTGCCATTTTAACACCAGTAATTGGACTTATAATGCTGATGGCAGGGTCAACCGTTATGGGTGATGTGGTTTCATCAAGCCTACTGTTTGTAATCTATGGTTTGTTCTTCCCATCAATTGTAATTTTTATGGGAGCATTTATTAAAAAATTAGAGCCTAAGATTTAAAAAAAAGAAAAAAGTGTTTAATGACAATTACATCCGAAAAAAGCACCATAATCTTTTAAGAATGCTTTTTTTCTCTTTTTTATCATTAACTTCACAACATTCAGATTTATTTGCCATGATTATAACCTCCTGTAGCAATAAATTAATCCAAATATTAAAAATTTAGGTGAACCTAATTTTTAATTACATCAATATATTCTACAACATACTATATAAATATCTTAAATTTATACAATAAATTTATAAATTGTTTAATATTTGTTAATAAGTATTAGAATCCAAATTGATAATTCCATACACATTATTTTAAGATTTAAACTATGCTTAAAGTTACATTACACTATAAAAAATAACTGGAAAATACAAAGTCATCCAAATACATTTTTATTGAATTTGAGGGGATTTTATGTTTAACGAATCGTTAATTTACGGATTAATTTTAGTAATATTCTTGTTTATTTCAGTGGAATTTTTTGTTTCCACATTAAAACACAAAACTTAGGTTATAGATTACTTTCATTCAATATTTTCATATACCTACTGTTGTTTTTATCTGAAGCATTACAAATTTTTACAATAGACCTACATTATCGTTTATTTGCTTCAGCAGTATCAGAAATGACATATACAATAATGCCTGTTATTGCTTTAAATTTTTCATTATATTTATTAGCCGGGGAAAAATACATAAAATCAAAACATATGCATTTATTTCTCATTATCCCCACAGTTATGACAATTGGATTCTTCCTAAATTGTTATTCCAATTTTATATACAATAACAATATTACCTAATGGATTTAGTGAATTTACTTACACACCAATTTACACATCCTTTTTAATTTACCAATATCTAATTATCGGAGGTTCCACAGTATTGCTTGTTATTGGAATGGCCAACCACAAAAATTCAATCAAGCCATACATTTTATTATTTTTTGCATATCTTATTACATCCATTGGAATCTTATTTATCGACACATCATTTATTCCCTTAATATACATGTTTGACTTAATTTTAGTTTGGTGGGCCATTTCAGGCTATGATCTTTTAGATTCAACCATCATCCATCAAGAATTTATTGATTCTGCAAATGTAGGAATGTTATTTTTCAATGAAGAAAATAAACTAATTGAATTCAATAAATTTGTAGAAACGACATCTACAATTAATGAAACATATATTGGCCAAAAAGTAGAAGACATGTTAAATAACCACCGGGAATTATTGAATTTCTTTTATTCAGACAAATATGAAATAAAATACTTATATGAATCTAAAATCATTGGTATAAATTAAATAAAAGTACAGTATACAGAAAAGATAAGCTAATTGGCCATTTATTAATTTGTGAAGATATCACTGAAGACACAGTTAAAAATCAAGAATTAAAAGTTCTTAATTCAGTAGTGAAAGATGTAAAACGTTCAACATCCTTATCCATTTATTATAAAGATGCTGGGGGAAACTATCACTGGTTTGAAGAAGCATATAGGATTTTAGAACGCAAACCCCGCTTAACTGACATTGACCATAACATATTCGAGGAGGTGACTATAAATACAAGAGAAAATATCAAGGAGGAACTTAATAATTTAAAAGCTAATGAATTCATCATGTGGGAATTTACAATTAAAACTGAAAACAACACAGTCAAACATTTACGAGGCACAGCACGTAAAATCTATGACAATAACAATAAATACCTTCGTTTAAGTATGTCTGCACAAGATATTACAACAGAAAAAGATTACACCAACCATTTGATAAAAACTGACCGTGAAAAAACAGTTTTACTGCAAGAAATTCATCATCGCGTGAAAAATAATCTTCAACTTATCATGAGTTTCATTAATTTAGAAAAAAGATTCCATAAAGGAGAATATGAAAAAATTCTTGATATTACTGAAAGACGAATCACATCCCTTGCTTTAATCCATGAGCGAATTTATAAAGATGAAAATATGAATTATATGAATATTGCAAAGTTTTTAGCTGATTTAGACAAGCAATTAATCAATCATTCATCAGTTAAGGATATTGAATTTATTCGAAAACTTGATGATGACTTAACTTTCTCCATCAATATTGTAACCCCATTATCTTTAATTATCAATGAACTGACAGTAAACACAATCAAACATGCATTTGATGAAAATATAGATCATAAAACTATTTATAAATCTTTAAACACATTCCAGAAAAACCATAAAATATTTTGTCGTTTCGAATATAAAGACAATAGAACAGGAGTAGAAAACATTGAAAAAATTTTAAATAGCAAAGGATTGGGTTGGCAAATAATTAATTCCTTAGTAAACCAAATGGATGGAAACTATGAAATAACTAATAAAAAGGGCATTGGATTTATTTTAATATTTCCAATAAACTAGTTAAAAAAAACAACAATAAAATTCAAAAAATAGTAAAAATAAATAATTAAATCAAAATCCTACTAAAAAAATTACATTAATCTCATATTATACATTGGGAAAATGAAAAAAGATATTTATTTTTTAAAACAATTTAAATTTCATCACCCAACAAGAAATCAACAAGATTTAAATGTTCTATTCCATCATGAGACATGTCCACATCATCCATAGTAACTACATACTTAGGATAATTATCTAAAATATTCTTTAATGGTCTGAATTCCCTTTCAATTGTTTCCTCATTAGTCAACAAATAAGATACCTGAATATAAATTGGCTTATTTTGTTTTTTACATACAAAATCAACTTCTAAATCGCCCACTTTACCTATTGTGATTTCATAACCTCTTCTTAAAAGCTCCATGTAAACAATATTCTCAATTACACGAGTAATGTCCCTTTGATTATTTCCAATTATTGCCTGGCGAAATCCTAAATCACATAAATAGTATTTTTCATCATATTTAAGTATTTTTTTACCTTGTAAATCTTCACGTTTTACCTGATAAATCAGACATGCATTTTCAAAGAATTTCAAATAGTTATAGATAGTATTAACCGATAAATTCACCATATTCTGTTTTAATCTTTTATAGACCTTATTAGCTGAAAAGGATTGACTGATATTATACATTACAAATCTCATGATTCGATCCAACAAATCAACATTCTTAATATTATTCCTTTGAATAATATCTTTTAAAACAATAGAATTATATAAATCCATTATAATCAATTTTTTGCCATCACCCCCATAATCATAAGTTGAAGGCATTCCCCCATCCTCCAGATACTTATAAAAATGAGATCTGAAATCATCAGTTATTCCATTATATTCAATATATTCTCGAAAAGAGAATGGATAAATATTTAATTCAACATACCTGCCAGACAAATAAGTTGCAAATTCACCTGATAACAATTTTGAATTTGATCCAGTTATATATATGTCAAAATTTTCTTTCGCAAAATAGGAATTAATCAATTTCTCCCATTGAGGAACAACCTGTATTTCATCAAAGAAAAGATAAATTTTACCAACCACATTTTCAATTTGGCAAGAAATATACTCCTCAAGCTTTTCAATATCAGTTATTTCAAAATAATCACTTAATTCAAAGTTTATCCATACAATATTTTCTTGAGGAATTCCATCATTTAATAATAAATCAATTATTTGTTTTAGCATTGTTGATTTTCCGGAACGCCTGGTTCCAATTAAAACTTTAATAATATGCTTATTAATAAATGGCTTGATCTTTTCAATATAATCCTGTCTTTGAATAATCATTAAAATCACTTAATACAACTTTTATCTGAACTTCAATATAAATATTTTCAGTTAACTAAAAACTATACTTAAAAATGAATATTGTTTTCATTTAAATGAAAAGTAAATAAAAAATTAATAAAAAATATCACCCCAATGAAAACATGAAAAATCCAATATAAACAAAGCAATACTTGAAAAAATGAATCAATAAAAACCGATATTAAAAGTAAACTAATTAAAAAATAAGTAATGAGAATTATCGAACAAATAACTTGAAATTAATGTAGCGATTAGTAATTAAAATTATTAAAATGGGAAAATTAACTTTATCTTCCCATAACACAGTTTTATCTCTACATTAATCTTCCGACACCAGTAATTTCGATACTAGCTACGCCTTCGATAGCTTGAACCATTTCTTCAACAGGTTCAGATCCACCTTCACCATCATCAGTGATGAATTGTAAGATAATAGCAACTAAACCAAAAGCGATAGGTTCTTCAGCCATACTGTGGAGTTTTGCTCCTTCAGGCATGGAACTTTCGATAGTAGCTTTAATAGCATCTAAATCTACATCTGGACTGTCAGGCATGATTTTCATAGTAGTTAATACTTCACCCATTCTAATTCCTCCAATTTAAAATCTATGGTCCTTCGAAACCACATTCACATTTGTAAGCGTGACCAAAGGTACGACATTTTTCACATCTTGCGATTTTTGCTCCACAAATAGGACATTCGAATTCAACAAATGTACCAGTTAATGGAATTTCTTGTTTACATGAAATGCATTCTACAGTTTTCATTTTTAATCACCTATTATTTGTGTGTAATCGAAGTTATAATCATTTATATTATCATCTATTAAAGATAAAACCCTTTCAGGGCACTTCCCATTCACAACATAACAATTAGTCCCGAACTTCAATAAAAGAGATGGTAACATTACATCAATCGATGACTCTTGAAAATTTAGCATAGTTTTTGCATCGATTTTACTTATGAATGTTGAACCTGGCTCTTTAGGTTCTTGGGTATATATACCATTTACATTTGTTACTATTAAAAGGTTTGCATTTAGAAGGTGAGAAACATAAGCTGCAATGGAATCTGAAGTTACATCCCATGAACATTCAAATGGATCTTCACTTCTTAAAAATTCTGAAACAATGAATATTGGTGTAAAACCATCATCAGAAATCTTTTTAGCCTCATCTATACTATATGCCAATTTTGTAGAGTCCACCTTATCATTGACAAGTTTAGCTATTATATCCATACAGTCAATAGCAGTCCAGTGATTAGTTTCTTGTGAAAAACTAATTTCAGAGTCATATTTACGAATAAGGTTTGCAAATTCTCCTCCACCAAGAACAATGAGAGAATCTGTTCCTTTTAGCTGTTTTGCCAAATCTATTGCATAATTCGGAAATAAACTCCCACCAATCTTAACAACCTGTTTTATACTCATGATTACAACCTTCTAAAAACTATAATAGTTTCAAATCACCAGTTATCTTATCAATCTTTTCATCTTCATCAGGACCAAGCGCTAAAACTGTAACACTTGACGAAGGTATCTGAGTTCTTCCAGCATCAACAACCAAATAATTAGGAATTTTATTGATATCCGCCAATTTTTTAAGCTCAGTTATTTCATCCAAAGTTTTAACCTTTAAAACAACCTTAGCATAAGCTTCACTCTCCCATTTTCTAATCTTTTCAGGAGAAGCTTTTTTATATGAACCAATAGACCCATGACAACATTGAGCAGCTATTTTTCCTTTACCCATTTTTAAATCAGTTCTTACAATCATCACTTGTTTCATAAATATCAATATTAAATATTTAATTTGTATATTAAAAAATTAACCTATTTATTGTAAAATTTAATTATAATAATATACAAAACTATTAATGATTATATTTATTATGTGATTATAATGACTCGTATTTCAATTTTAGACAAAGATAGATGTCAACCAAAAAAATGTGATTATCTTTGTATCAATTACTGTCCAGGTGTTAGAATGGATGAAGACACCATCATAATTGACGAAGATACCAAAAAACCGTTGATATCTGAAGAATTATGTGAAGGATGCGGTATTTGTACAAATAGATGTCCTTTCGATGCTATTACAATTATCAACTTACCAGAAGCTGCAGGAGAACCAATTCACAGATTTGGTCAAAACCAATTCGAATTGTTTGGAATTCCAACCCTTGAAGAAGGAACAGTTTTAGGTCTTCTTGGGCAAAACGGTATTGGTAAATCCACAATCATGAATATTTTATCAGGAAACTTAATTCCTAACTTCGGAGATTATGAAAACAAACCTGAAAACTGGGACGATGTAATTGAATTCTACAAAGGATCATCCCTTCAAAAATACTTCAAGGATTTATCTGAAGGAAACATCAAAACAATCCTCAAACCACAAATGGTCGACCAGCTTCCAAAAGTTGTAAAAGGAAAAGTAAGAGACTTGCTCACTCAAGTAAATGAAAGAGACAAACTCGAGTATGTTACCGAAGAATTACAGCTTGAAAATGTATTGGACAGAAAAATGGAAAACCTAAGTGGTGGGGAACTTCAAAGAGTTGCAATAGCTGCAACTGTTTTAAGAGAAGGAGATTTCTATTACTTCGACGAACCTACTTCCTGGCTTGACGTATCTCAAAGATTAAATGCTGTAAAAGTAATCCGTTCACTTGCAGAAGAAGGAAAAAGCGTTCTTGTTATTGAGCACGACCTTGCTACATTAGATGCATTATCCGACAACATCCATATTTTATATGGCCAACCTGGAGGATATGGAGTCGTATCTGGAAGAAAAGGTGTTCGTTTAGGAATTAATGCTTACATCAATGGTTTCTTAGCTGAAGAAAATGTAAGAATCAGAAGAAACCCTATTGAATTTACTATAAGACCACCAACTCCTGAAGATGAAGGAGATGCACTTGCAAGCTATTCCGATTTAAACAAAGATTATGACGGATTTAAATTATCTGCAGATGCTGGTGAAATATTCTATGATGAAATCGTAACTGCATTCGGTTCAAACGGTATTGGTAAAACCACTTTTGCTAAAATACTCGCAGGAGTTGAAGAACCAACCAACGGAGAAGTTGATGAAGAAGTTAAAATTGCATACAAACCACAATACATAGTTTCCAACTTTGAAGGAACTGTAAGTGACTTCTTATATATGAATGCTCCTAGTTTTGGTAGTAAAATCTTTGAAAGTGAAATCATGAAACCATTAACATTGGATGAAATGTTAGATAAACCAGTTAAAGGATTGAGTGGTGGAGAACTTCAAAGATTAGCTATTGCTGCAACATTATCAAAAGATGCTGAAATCTATCTTTTCGACGAACCTACAGCATTCTTAGATGTAGAACAAAGATTGATTGCTGCAAGAGTTATCCGTAAGATGGTTGAAAGTAGAAATGCTGCTTCACTTATTGTTGACCACGATATCGTATTTATCGATTACATTTCAGATAGGGCAATGGTATTCAACGGAACTCCTGGTTTAAACGGTCATGCATCAAAACCAACAGACCTTAGAAATGCAATGAACGAATTCTTAGGAAATCTCAACATTACATTCAGAAGAGATAAAGAAACAAAAAGACCAAGAGTAAACAAACTTGACAGTTATAAAGATCGTGAACAAAAAGAGAAAGGAGAATATTATTACTTATCTGATTAAATATTCTCTTTTTTTATTTATTTTTTTAAAAATTTTTAGATGTTTTCAAGTTCTTTTAAGATGTATTTTTTCAAAACAATAACTGCTTTTTCACCATCTTCATCTAAACGAACCGCATCCAATGGATTTAAATCATAAGCTTTTACAACAGAATCTGCTGAAATATTTTTAACTGAATCCACTTCTTTTTCTTTCAATATAACAGAAGCACAGTCATCAGCACAACCAGTTATTGTAACAATTTTTGCATCATCCAAAATTGGAGAACAATTGTTTGGTTGAGCAGAATATTCAGTAATGCATGCTGCAACAATATTATCATTTTCTAAAGCAAGCTCAACACTTGCAGCTCTTACAACTAATCCTAATGGACTTAAACCACTACATGAAACTAAAGCTATTTTATCACTCATTTTTACACCTACTTATTCATCCGATCATATCTTCTTTTAACTTTATCATAACCTCTTTTAAAGAAAGGACATTTTAGAATACATTCATTACAGCCTTCCCTATGGGCAGTGCAAACTTTCCTTAAAATTTTTTCATTATCATCAAATGCATCATTAGGACATCGTTCGATGCAAACACCACAGGTTGAACAGAATTCTTTAACCCACAACATATCATTTTCATCCTTGACAGGAAGATTATCGATTGAAGTATGAACCATGAAAAAACTGTTGTTCAACCCATCTTTAAATAAACATATGTTGCTTCTAGTAATTATACAATCTCTTGACTGCATAGCTATTGCCCTTAAACTTAAGTTGTCATCTAAAGGATGCAACAAATCTGCTTGAAATCCATTTTCCCTTAAAAAATCTGCAAACTCATAAACATGAACTCCATAGTTCTGGAATTCCTTATCCATCAATTTTCCTTTCTTTTGAGAAGGTTCCATATTTATTAATTCTTCCCCAATGAGAAATTTAAAAATAATTACATTATCAAAATTTATATTCAAATCCTTTTTAAAATTATCAGACAATTTAGAATAGCTAATTCCAGTAAAATTATATTTTTTAGCCAGTTCATTTAATTCAAAAAGCAGTTCATCTGATATTTCTCTTTTAGGATTAGTTGGATTATCAGTTTTATAAAAATTAGGAAGAGGTTTATGATATTTAAACCCCATAAAATCTACATTAATCATTTTCTTAAAGTTTCAATAGCTTTAGGGAACTCTTCACAGAATACTTCAATTTCTTCTGTTGGAATGGAGAAACTTATACGTAAGTATCTGTCACCATATTCATCAGAAGTGTATTCTCCTTCTCTTGTGAAAAGTCCTTTTTTAATTAGATAATTTGATAAATCTTTTGGATTGATTCCAGTTTCGTAAACATCAATAACCATCATGTTTGCATCAGACGGATATACTGGTAAGAAAATACCATCAACTGTATCAACCATTTCTTTGATTAATCTTTGATTCTCAAAACAGGTTTGTCTCATGTCTTCAAACCAAGCATCTTTTGATTTGAGACCTGCAATAGCACCATATTGAGAAATAATGTTTACACCTAAATCGTTTACAACAGCATTTTTAATAGCATCAATTATTGGTTTTGAAGAAATAACTCCGCCAATTCTTAAACCAGCCATTCCAAATATTTTTGAGAAACTGTAAATGGTCAAGGTTTGGCCAGGAGCATAATTTTCAACTAAGAAATGTTCTCTTGCAAAGTCTTTGTAAGTAACATCATGTAAAAGGTAAATATCATTTTCCTTTGCGATTTCTGCAAATTCTTTTAATTCATCTTCAGTGTATGAGGAACCTAAAGGATTTAATGGATCGATTAAAATAACCATACGAGTATTTTCATCCATATTTTCTCTTAAGAGATCAGGAGTTAATTTATAATTGTATTTTTCATCATAAATAGGGACATATCTTACTTCATTTGCAAATCTGTTTGCAAAGTCCCCAATAATAAAGTATCCCGGATCTGATAAAACCACATTATCTTCAGGTGCGAGTAACGCTTGCATACATAAGTATAATGATTCAGTTGCACCAGATGTTAATAAAACTTCTTTACCTTCAAAACCTAAGTCTTCTAAAACTAATTTTTTGAGTTCTGAAAATCCTTCTGGGGCAGGATATCTGCAATAGGTTTTCATACGAATAGCATCAATCATAGCATTAGCTATTGTATCATCATGTAAATGGTTGGTGTTTTGACCCATCCAAATCATATCTTCGTCCATATACATATCTTCAAAAAAGTCATTTGCGTTATCATAACCTTTTGGAGGCACCCTTTCAGTTTTTTTAAACTTTTTCTTTGGGTTTTTAATATCAAAATTAGTCCTCATAAATACCACTCAACAATTCCAAAATAAATATATATTATTAATTATTAATAAAAGTACCTAAATAATCCCTCTTGAAGTAATTGAAAAAATTGCTTGTTTTCCTTCAGGAATGCTTCTATGACGTTTTAATGTGGCAATTCTTTGATTGATTTCATCACCACGTTCAAGTTGAATTATTACTTTACTCCAATACTGTAGAATAGTTCCACCAACTGCTTTAACATCATTGTTTCCTTCATCATCAAAGGAACTATAAATCTGATTTGTCAAAATTACTGCAACATCATATTGTCTGGCGATTTTGGATAAAAGACCCATCTGCTTACCTAATTCCTTATTTAATCTTGATGATTTCATATCATCTACCCTATATAATGCAACAGCAGAGTCCAAAACAATTAAATCGACATCCCGATGGTTTTTTCTAAGCCATACTTCAATTGACTTGACAGTATCATTCTGTTCCAAAAAGCTTGTCGGTTCAAAAACAATTATATTATTAGCAACATTTGAAAAGTCATCACCTGAAATTTGTTTGATCCTATCAATTGAGATTCCCCCTTCAGTATCAATATAAATCACTTTTTTATGAGATTTGGCAACATTAACTGCTACAGATAAACTTATATTACTTTTACCTGAGCTAGGTGGTCCAAATATCTGAGTAATTGTTCCTTTTTCAAATCCACCACTTAACATTACATCAAGAGCAGAATTTGATGGAATTTTGTGATTATCTTCAAAATTAGCTAATACTTTCATAATACAATGTTGTATTTTATAAAATATATAATTTAAGAATAAATTTATTTTTATTTTCTGATGATTCTTGGCTTGAATCCGGATAAATCAACAATAGATGACGGGTCATTTGAATCCAAATCTCCAACATCAATCACCAAATCAACATCACAATCCAACTGTTCCAATATCTCTTTAGGATTTGATAACATTTCATCATCAGAAAGATTTGCACTGGTTGTGGTAATTGGGAAAATTCTTGCTAAATTACATGCGATTCCACAATCAGGAACCCTAACACCAACATTATTCAATCCACTTGTAACTGAACGTGGAACTATGCTGCGTTTGCCTAAAATAAATGTATATGGTCCCGGCAAGTATTTATAAAAAAGTTTTTTTTGATTTAATGAGACCTTTGCAACCAAATCAATAGCTTCAATGTCTTTAACAAGTATTGAAAAAGGCTTTAGAAAACTTCTCTGTTTAATGTCATAAACTCTTCTAACTGCTTTTTTATCAAAAATATTAGCTCCCAAACCATAAACAGTATCTGTAGGATATAATACCACCCCACCATCAGCCAATACATTAATAGCTTCATTAATTATTTTTTCATCAATACAGTCAATACTTGTTTTTAAAATTTTCATTTAAACTACCTAACAATTATATTAGATAAAATCTTTATATATAAATTATGCTTCAAAGTTTAAGACCATTATTAACAAGAATATTGAACCCTGTCGCTAAGAGATTAAATGTAAATCCAAATATTGTGACAGTAATTTCACCATTTGTTGCTCTTCTTGCAGCTTATGGATTTGCAAATAAATTATTGATTTTAGGAACCGTGGCAATTTTACTTTCCGGATTTTTAGATGTTGTTGACGGTGCTGTTGCAAGATATCATAATAGATCTTCCAAATTTGGTGCTTTCCTTGACTCTACAATGGACAGGTTTGCAGATGCAATAATCTACATTGGAATAATATTTGGTGGATACTGTGACTGGTTTGTTGGAGTTCTCGCAATTCATTCCGCAATATGTGTGAGTTATGTAAGAGCAAGAGCAGAATCACAGGGGGCTGAATGCAATATTGGAATTGCAGAACGTGCCGTTCGTATGATTATATTAATGGTCGGGGCAATAATCGGATACTTCGCAGGAGATATCTACTTTACATACATCATTTACATATTAGTAATATTATCTTACTTTACTGTTGGACAAAGAATATTACACGTTTGGAGGCAATTAAATGACTGAACTTGAAAGTCCTGAAAAGATAGCAAAAGACATTGCAAAATTAGAGAGAAATTTAAATCAGGTAGCTGACATCACTTTTGAAGGAAAAGAAAAAGAAGTTTATGACCGAGCTATTGATTACTGGAATGATTCCAAATATTATCTCGAAAAAGAAGATATGAGGACTGCATTCGGTTGTATTGAATACAGTCACGGTTTACTTGATGCTTTAAGGATGATTCATGGAATCATCTAAACATCAATTTTGCTATTTATTAAAGAATCATCACCTGTTGAGATTATTTCACCATCCAAAACTTCAATAACTCTATCAGCTAGTTTGGCTACATCCATATCATGAGTTACAATTATTAATGTTACATTTTTATCTTCGTGTAAATTGATTAATTGCTTAAGAATTTTACTACTTGTTTTAGAATCTAGTGATCCTGTTGGTTCATCTGCCAATATTATTGAGGGGTTGTTTGCTAGTGCACGAGCAATAGCTACTCTTTGACGTTCACCACCAGACAATTTGTTCGGCAAAATCTTTGCCTTATCTCCAAGGCCAACATCATCCAACAACTTAAGTGCACGAGATCTCATTTCTTTTGATGACATTTTTTGAGTATACATTGGAATTTCAATGTTTTCAACAACAGAAATGTTTGGAATCAAATTATGCAACTGGAATATGAATCCAATTTTTTCTGCCCTGAACTTGTTTAGATTTTTAGAACTTTTTAAGTCCTCACCAGCAACATAAATACTTCCTGAATCGGGCACATCCAATGCTCCAAGCATATTTAACAATGTTGACTTACCAGAACCTGATGGACCTATAATTGATACGAATTCACCCTGTTTAATTGTGAGGTCAACCCCATTCAATGCTTTGATTTTTCCATTTTCATAGCTTTTATACAAATCTTTTATTTCCACAGCATTCATCTTGTCACCTCACTCATACCTCAATGCCTCAGTTGGTGGAAGCTGCACTGCCTTAATTGCAGGATATACTCCACCGATTATTCCAACAATTATTGCAATTGCAAATGCCTGTATGAATATCTTTGGTGTAAATAATGGACTTATTCCTATTTGAGGACCTAACAATGTGCATGCTACAAATCCTATCAAAGAGCCGATAATTGCAGATACAATAGTAATTACCAATGATTCACCGACAATCATTGTAAGAATCTTCTTATTTGACCAACCCACTGCCTTCAACACACCAATTTCACGAGTTCTCTCAAATACTGACATCAGCATTGTGTTAATGATACCAAGGCCACCAACAACAATTGCCAGAAGTGAAATTGCCCAAGTTGATGCCTGAAGCATATTTAACATGTTAGCCATTTGAGTCATTTCCATAACTGATGTTACTGTAGTAATATTATCTCCATATTTATCATCAATTCTATCAGCAACTGTTTGGGCATCTGCACCTTTTTCTACTTTAACATAAATATTGGAAATTGAGTCTTCATCATCCATTATTTCTCCTACTTTGGAAATTGATGTAAATACTCCACCAGCCATGTTTTGATCACCAGTTTCATAAATACCAACTACATCAAATGTTTCATCTTTAATTTTGATGTTATCTCCTACAGAATAATCATTATCATCTGCGTAGATTTCACCTAAAATAACTTCAGAAGCATTATTTTCAAAAAGCCTACCTTCTTTCATTGATATGTCTGCAAGTTCACTGCCTTCAGCATCAATACCAATCAGAGTATTCATAGAGTCATCACCAACAGAAGTCAAAACAACATAAATCGGATAAGCTTCATCCACACCAGACACATTAGCTATCTTTTCTGTCCAGCCAGAATCTATTGTGTTTGTTCCATATGCAGAATCTCCAGTTTCCTTTCCTGAAATTGAAAAATCAGCACCTCCTGCATGGATGGTATCTTCAAACGTATTGACCAGACCATCTGTAATTCCTCCAAGAGAAACTATGACAATAATACCTATTGCAATTCCCACAATAGCTAAGATTGCACTATTTTTCCTCCTAAATGGATTTTTAAGAATAAATTTTAAAAATGACATAATAATAAATAGAACAAGAATATATAAATAACTATTCATGCCATCAACCAAGATGCAAAAATCAGGTGTTAAAATGCATAAATCAGAACTATTGAAAAATATTGATAAAATTCATACAACAGAAATGGGTATTGGAAGAATACAGAAAAACTTAGGAATAACAGATGAACCTGTTAATTATTGTATTTCAAAACTAAAAAAAGAAGAGTCAATTGTTGAAAAACAAGGAAAAAACTATTATGTAATAGTTGATGATTGTAAAATAACTATTAATTCAAGCAGTTTCACAATAATAACTGCTCATAAAAACTAATTTTTTAAAAAAAAGTAAAAAAGAAGAGATTTAAAATCTCTTTAAATTTAATCCATATCTTCGAATCTGGATTCTAATTTTTCCATTACACCAGGTAATGAAGTGTATTCCATTTCCTCAGCAGGTAATCTGTGAGGTTCGAAAGGACCGTGTCTTCTGAGGTAGCTTGCAATGTTTGCTGCTTGTTCACGAGCAGGGTCGAATGCAGGGTCATCGAATAAGTCTACAGGACCGATTAATTGACCGTTAGCTACTTGGAAACCTAAACCAACTACTCTAGGTGGTCCGTCAAATCTGATTGGGTTTGCTTCTGCT